>JBGSNJ010000286.1:0-3222 GCA_041739715.1 Aestuariivirga sp. | reverse complement strand
AGGGCGAGGCGGGCAGCAGGGGTTCTGTCGGCAAGAGTACCGTCGGGAAGGCCGGCACCGCCTCGCCGGCCGCCGCCCTTGCGCCCGGGACCCGACTGGTGCGCGAGTGGCATGGGCGCGCCCACCATGTCGATGTCATCGAGGATGGTTTCGTGTTCGAAGGCAGGACCCATGCCTCGCTCTCGGCCATCGCAAGACAGATCACCGGCGCCCGATGGTCGGGACCGAGATTCTTCGGTCTGCAACGACCACTGAGCCGCGAGGAGACGACGAAGTCAGGAACAGGCGAGGTACCATGACATGAAGAGGGCGGACAAATGACCGGAGCAAGGCAAGCGCGGGTTGCGATCTACACCCGCAAGTCGTCAGAGGAAGGACTGGAGCAGGAGTTTAACTCGCTGCATGCCCAGCGGGAAGCCTGCGAGGCCTATATCGTCTCGCAGCGCGAACTTGGCTGGAAGCTGCTGCCGCAGGCCTATGACGATGGCGGCCTGTCCGGCGGCTCGATGGAGCGCCCTGCCCTCAAGCGGCTGCTGGACGATGTGGCCGCCAACCGCATTGATGTGATCATTGTTTACAAGATCGACCGGTTGACACGCTCGCTGATGGACTTCGCCAGGATCGTCGCGAAACTCGACGCCCACTCGGTCTCCTTCGTCTCGGTGACGCAGCAGTTCAACACATCGAGTTCCATGGGACGGCTCACCCTGAACATGCTGCTGTCCTTTGCCCAGTTTGAACGCGAGGTTACTGCCGAGCGCATCCGCGACAAGTTCGCCGCTTCCAAGCGCAGGGGCATGTGGATGGGTGGTGTGGTGCCGCTCGGCTACGACGCCGCGGATCGCAAGCTGAACATCAACCAGCGCGAGGCTGAGACCGTCCGGTGGCTGTACAACAGCTATCTGGAACTTGGCTCCGTCCATCGCCTGCGGGAAGCCGCCGAGCGGTGCGGCATCCGGTCGAAAGCCAGAACCTACAGGAGCGGAAAGAATCTTGGCGGCACGCCGCTCACGCGCGGCCATCTCTACGCAATCCTGTCCAACCCCGTCTATATCGGCAAGGTGCGGCACAAGGATCAGATCCATGACGGCCAGCACGAGGCCATCGTAGAAGCCGCCACGTACAACAAGGTTCAGGCACTTCTGGAGGCGAACGCCTCAACACCGCGCGGGTCCATCACCGCGCAGGACCGGCATCTGCTGACCGGATTGATCCATGATGAGACCGGCGACCGGCTGACACCGAGCCATGCCAACAAGAAGGGCAAGCGCTATCGCTACTACGTGTCCAACCGGCTGTTGAAGGGCGCCAGCAAGGAAACCGACGGCTGGCGCCTGCCGGCGGACCAGGTGGACAGGATCGTTGTGAACCGCATCACAGCATTGCTGGCGGATCGCGCAGGACTGATCGCAATCGCATCTGCCGGCGACACAGTACTGGCCGCAGATGCCATACCGGCGATGAACAAGGCGGCGGGGCATGCCAATACGATCCTCGCGACCGGGACTGCGATGGAGAAGCGTCGCCTCCTGCAGTCGCTGATCCAGCGGATCACCATCACCCGGGACGACATCACCATCGCAGTCAACCGTCCAGCCTTGCGCAGCGCACTCCTCGGCGGGCACCAGAATGCCAGCGTGGGACACGGCGGCATCGAGTACGGCAATGCCTTGCGAGACAGCATCGGGCAGGAAAGACACCTCGGGCCCAACGAGCCGATCGTCATCCGCATCGCGATGCAACTGCGCCGGCGAGGGGTTGAAGCCCGGCTGGTCTTTGCAAACGAAGCCGGCCCCAAAACCAGACCCGATCCGGCCCTGGTCAGTCTTCTCGCAGATGCCAATCTGTTCCTCGAACAGCTGACATCAGGCATCTGCACCACCATGGCCGAACTTGCGGCCGCCACCGGCCAGAGCGCCACGGAAATCAGCCGCATCATGCCGCTGGCATTTCTGGCGCCCGACATTGTTCGCCTGATCCTGGAAGGCCGTCAGCCGGTCGAACTGACCGCACAGACGCTCAAGCGCACCAAGCCGCTGCCGGCGTCGTGGTCTATCCAGCGACAAAGGCTGCAATTTACCGCCGCGAGCTGATCACCAACTGCATCGATCCCGCCAAACGCGTGGCTCCGGAAAACCGCCAATGGAGACTACCGGGCCGTTTTGAGCCCTTGCCGGCAGTGGAGACGTCTCTACAGCCAGAGGTTGCCGCAATGCCACCGCCAAGCCGCTGAAATCACGGAACTCCTGAGAGACCATTGGTGACAGGCAGAAAACTGGTGACTGAGTGGTACCGCGCAGTCTGTTCGAACCGGCGACCACGCGAAGAAAATAACTCGTTGAAAGTTCGCCACTATCCGCTGCGTCTATTTGCTCTTGGCAAACGAGAGACGATTTCCGGGTACTTGAAGTAACGCTTGGTCGAGACGCAGCCCCATGATGCGAATAGTCGGCCGTCGATGCGCCCCGACTCGCAGCATGTTCTCCGCGAAATTCCTGTATTTACAAGGACTTAGTGGTACGGTTGGGTGGGCTCGAACCACCGACCTCTGGAGCCACAATCCAACGCTCTAACCAACTGAGCTACAACCGCACATCGATACCGGCGTGGCGTCCGGCAAGGCGCGAGATAGCGCCTGCCCGCGCAATTTGCAAGCCTTGCGCCAACCTCGCCCGATATTCATGACCGGGGAGTGCCCCGAAACAAAAAAGGCCACCCGCAAGGGTGGCCTCATGATCGATATCAGATCGCGTTCAGGCTGCCTTGGCGGCCTTCGCAGCCTTGTTTACTTCCTTGGTCACGATGGCGGATGCCTTTTCGGCAGTTGCCTTGACCGGAGCCGACGCCTTCTCGGAAACCTTCATGGTGAGTTCCTGGGCGTCCTTTGCCTGCGCGGAAAGGCGCTCGAAGGCGGTGCGGAAGAATTCGCCCTGCAGTTCGAGAACTTCGGCAAAGGACTTGACCTTCGAGACCTTCTCGACGAACTCGACGCCGGCTTCGGCGTTGACCTTGGCGTTTTCCATCGCCTTGGTCGAAAGCTCGCTCACGCCCTCACGCATTGCGTCGAAGGACTTCTGTGCAGCAGAGGTTGCGTCCTCGGCCATTGTCTTGAACTGTGCATAGGCGTCGGTCGACTGCGCGACGCTCTTTTCGGCCATCTGGCGGAATGTTTCGCTCATGTTGGCGAAGTCAGCCTGGGCCTTTTCCATCATTTCGGCAGCG
>JBGSNJ010000208.1:0-20173 GCA_041739715.1 Aestuariivirga sp. | reverse complement strand
CGCCGATGCCTTCGGCCACATCGAGGACCTCATCGCGCGAGAGAAGATCGACTGCGGCTGGACCCGCGCCGGCTACTTCCTCGGCGCCTGGTGCAAGAGCCACTACGACGGCATGGCGAAAAAGGTCGACATGCTGAACCACTCTGCGCGCTCCGAAGCCTTTATCGTGCCGCCGGAGCGGCAGCGCGAGGAGATCGGATCCGACTATTACCTGGGTGGCATGGTGGTGGGCCGCGCCGGCCACCTGCATCCGGCTCTGTTCTTCAAGGGACTGCTGGACCTCTGCCAGAAGCGGGGCATCGCGATTGCCTCGAAGACGCCGGCGACGAAACTGACCGAGACCGGCAAAGGCTGGGCGGTCGAGACGCCCCGCGGCACCATCGAGGCGGGGGACGTGATCGTCGCAACCAATGGCTATACCGGCGACGTGACGCCGCAGTTCAAGCGCCGTGTCGTGCCGGTCGGCTCCTACATCATCGCTACGGAAGAACTGGCGCCCGAGATCGCCGCGTCGATCAGCCCGAAGAACCGATCCTTTGCGGATACGCGCCGGGTGCTGACCTACTATCGCATGTCACCCGATGGAAAGCGCCTCATCTTCGGCGGCCGCGCCAAGTTCGGCCATACCGATCCGGTGGAGACGGCGCCGATCCTGCACGGCTTCATGCTGGACCGGTTTCCGCAGTTGAGGGGGACGAAGATCACACATGCCTGGACGGGCAATGTGGCCTTCACGCTGGACGAGACGCCGCACATGGGCCGCTTCGAGAATCTGCACTATGCACTGGGCTGCAACGGTTCCGGTATTGCCATGATGAGCTACCTGGGCCAGCAGACGGCCCGCAAGATCGCGGGCAAGGCCAACCGCGTGAACGCCTTCGACCAGGCCGTGTTTCCGGACCATCCCATGTACAACGGTTCGACCTGGTTCCTGCCCTGGGTTGGCCGCTATTTCCGCACCCGCGACTGGATCGACCGGAGATTCGGGTGATCTTCGAGTCGGCGCGTCTCTTCGCCCGCCGATTCGGCCCGCGCGACCTGGCCGCGTTCGTCGCCATGCGCCACGATCCGGAGGTGGCGCGCTTTCAGACCTGGGAGAACTGCAGCGAAGCCGATGGCCGGCAGCTCCTTGCCGAGATGGCGGGCCGCAATCCTGGCGAACCCGGCTGGTTCCAGTTTGCCTTGGAGGAGAAGGCATCGGGCCTCTTGGTCGGAGACTGCGGGCTCCGCATTCTCGAGTCCGACCACCGCCTTGCGCAGATCGGCTACACCATCAACCAGGCGTGTTGGAACAGAGGTTTTGCCAGCGAAGCCGTCGGAGCGCTCACGGCCTATGCCTTTACAGTATTCCCGATCCACCGAGTCACCGCCTCTGTGGATCCGCGCAATGTCGCCTCCTGCCGCGTTCTGGAGAAGAACCATTTTGTGAAGGAAGGCCATTTCCGCAAGAGCGAGTGGTTCAAGGGCGAATGGGCGGATGACGTGATCTATGCGGTCCTGCGCGAAGATCAGCCTGCGTCATAAGACCATCTCGATAAGATGCATTTTTGGTATACCTAAAAACCATGCGGATCAGCACCTTCACGGACTATTCGTTACGCGTCCTCATGCATGCTGCAGTGCGGGCGCCAGATCGCGTTACCATTCAGGAGGTAGCCGAGGCCTTTGACATCTCGCGCCACCACCTGACCAAAGTCATCAACGAGCTGGCACGGGCGGGCTTTCTGGAAACCACACGCGGGCGCAGCGGTGGCTTTACCCTGGCCAAGCCCGCAAATCGCATCGTGATCGGCGAAGTCGTCCGCTTTTCCGAAGCCGATTCGCCGTTGGTCGAGTGTTTCGACCCACTCCGCAACCGGTGCGCCGTCACTCCCGCCTGCCGCCTGAAACACCAACTCGGGGAGGCCATGGAGGCGTTTTATGCGATTCTGGACCGCTATACGGTGGCCGATATCTATACCTCGAAGGATGACGTTCTCCGCCATCTCGGACTGAGTACGGCGGCCTGATTGAGCATGCAGGCTTGACCTCGATCAAAGCGGCCGCCGCTATTTAATGTATTTTATATGCATCAATTGGAACGCAACGCAGGAGATGGGATCATGAATGGCATCAAGTATGGACCCGGGACAGACGGGGGCCGGCGCAGTTTCCTCAAGTTTACGGGGCTCGCAACGGCGACTGCACTCGCTGGCATGGACAACGCCCAAGCTGCAGCGAACAAGCCTACCGTGACGGTCGAGGATGTGTCGAAGCTGCCACACGTGAAGCAGGTCATGGTCGATCCGCCATTCCTCCCCGAACATGAGCAGACTGCCCCGTCCGGACCGAGGGTTATCGAGGTCACTTTGCCGGTGATCGAAAAGAAGATGGCAATCGACGACGCCGGCACTGAAGTTTGGGCTTTCACCTACAATGGTTCGGTCCCCGGCCCGATGATCGTGGTCCACGAAGGTGACTATGTGGAAGTAACCTTGCAGAACCTCAAAACGAATGTGCTGGAGCACAACATCGACTTCCATGCCGCCACGGGAGCCTTGGGCGGTGGTGCGTTGACCAAGGTGATGCCTGGCGAACGGGCCGTCTTGCGTTGGAAGGCCACCAAGCCCGGTGTCTTCGTTTACCACTGCGCACCGGGCGACATCATGATCCCCTACCACGTCGTGCACGGCATGAGTGGCGCCGTGATGGTGCTGCCGCGTGAGGGCCTCAAGGACGGAGACGGAAATCCAATCGTCTATGACAAGGCCTACTTCATCGGCGAGCAAGATTACTACATTCCGCGCGATGCCGAAGGCAATTTCAAATCCTATGACGGTGCCGCCGACAACATGGCAGACGCCATGGATGTCATGCGGACCCTCACGCCCACCCACGTCGTGTTCAACGGCGCAAAAGATTCGCTCACGGGCGACCGCGCATTGAAGGCAAGCGTCGGAGAGACGGTCCTGTTCATCCACGCCCAGGCCAACCGCGACAGCCGGCCCCACCTGATCGGCGGCCACGGCGATCATGTCTGGGAGGCAGGGTCGTTCAACGACAAGCCAGACACCAATCTCGAGACATGGTTCATCCGTGGAGGTTCCGCCGGGGCCATGACCTATAGGTTCCAGCAGCCGGGCGTATATGCCTATGTGAACCACAATCTGATCGAGGCCGTCATGCTCGGTGCAACTGCTCACGTTGTGGTCGATGGCGAGTGGAACGACGACCTGATGATGCAGGTGGAAAAGCCTACCGCAATGGACGTGGGCTGACTCCATGTTCACCGTTGCGGCAGCAAAGCTCATGGCCAGCGCTGTTGCGCTGGCCACGGCTGCGATGCTCTGGACAGGCTTGGCACGGCAAGACCAATACCTTCTGGACATGCCCATGCAACGCATCGTCCTGTCTCCCGAGAGGGTGATCGAAGCTGGCATCCGCGAAGTGACGGTGTCGCACTGGACCAAGTGCGTGGACGCCGGAGCCTGCGAAGCCCTAAGGCGACCTCCTGCAACCGACTCCTCGCCATGGCCCATGACGGGTGTCAATCGCCTGGATGTCGATAACTACATAGCATGGCTCAATGGCGAGACCGGACTTGCCTACCGCTTACCCACGGCAGAGGAATGGCAGTCATTGGCGGAGGACCTGCCGCGCCCTTCCTGGACCAAGCTCTTCGACGATCCGCGCATGGCCTGGGCGGCCGATTACGGCCGCATGAGACCGGTTCCCGCGCGGCTTCGTCCTTCTGGCTCTTTCGGCAGGTTCTCCAATGGCCTAGAAGATCTATCCGGCAATGTCTGGGAATGGACTTCGACCTGTGCCGCCCGCGGCTTCGATGCCGCCAACTGCCCGGCCTATGTGGTGGAAGGCGCCCATCGCGCAGTGCTCTCGATCTTCGTGCGCGATCCGGCTTCCGGAGGCTGTTCGGCCGGCGTGCCGCCGGCCAACATCGGTTTCAGGCTGGTACGCGATCTCTGACGCCTAGCCGCACTTGGCCTGCATCCGCCATTTTGAACCGGCATAGCTTGGATCGTTCTGCAGCCTGCCCTTCTGCCCATCCGGGCAGGCATAGTAGCCCAAGGCAGAGGTCGCCACCGCCACCGCATCCTTCTTCTGCTTGCTGCTCATGCCCGAAACGACCATGTCATAGGCGCCGCCACTGGCCGGTCCGAAGTCGAGCTGGTAGGTCTTGCCGTTGTAGAAGATCGGCTCGGAGCGGGCCTTCGGCACAGCAGCTTGGGGCTTGTCATTGGTGATCCGGACATTCGGGTCCGAGTTGCTGCAGCCGATCAGTGCAACGGCCAGCATTGCTACCGGAATGATGCGATTCATGGTCCCTCGCGCGTTCGAGGGGCCTTATGCCTGCGAAGCCTCGACCCGGCAAGGCTGGCGAAGTATAGAGGCGCAATCATGACCAGCTTCGATCCCTCAGCGCTTCTCACCGCCAGAACCCGCACCGCCGACGAAGGCGCCATCATCCTCATGGCCCAGAAATCTCGCGACCTGCAGGCGAAGGGCATGGATGTGGTCAGCCTTACGGTAGGCGAACCCGACTTCGACACGCCGGACCATATTCAACAGGAAGCCACGGCCGCAATGAAGGCGGGTTTCACGCACTATTCGCCGGTTCAGGGCATTCCGGAACTGCGCGCGGCCCTCTCGCGCAAATTGAAGACCGAGAACAATCTCGACTATTCGGCAGCCGAGATCAGCGTCACCAACGGCGCCAAGCAGGCCATCGCCAATGCGGTGCTGTCACTGATCGACGCGGGCGATGAAGTGATCATGCTGGCGCCGTTTTGGGTGTCCTACGAGATCACCGTACGTTTTGCCGGCGGGACGCCGGTGGTGCTCCCGGCGTCCGTCGAGGAGGACTACAAAGTACCTGCCAGCCGGATCGCCGCTGCCGTGACGCCGCAGACCAAGCTTCTGATCCTCAACTCGCCTTCGAATCCAACCGGGGCGGTCTGGTCGGTCAAGGAACTTGAGGCGATCGCGGACATCGTGCGCGCTCATCCCCGCTTGATGGTGCTCTCCGACGAGATCTACGAATACATCATGTTCGACGGCCGCATGGTCTCGATCGGTGCCCTGCCCGGCATGCGCGAGCGCACCATTACGGTCAATGGATTCTCCAAGGGCTTTGCCATGACCGGCTGGCGGCTGGGCTTCGCCGCAGCTGTCGAGCCCGTGACCAAAGCCATGGTTCGCATGCAGGGAACCATCACCACCGGCGCCAACCAGTTCGTGCAGCGCGCGGCCATCGCTGCCCTTGAAGGCCCGCGCGAAGAGGTCGAACGCATGCGCCTTCGTTACAGGGCGCGGCGCGACATGGTGCTGGCTGGCCTGCGGGACATAGAAGGTTTGAGGATCGGCAGCATTCCCGCAACCTTCTACGCCTTCCCGGATGTCTCTGCCCTGCTTGGCCGGAAGGCGGGCAATCATGTGATGGACACGACCGACCGGCTTTGCGACTGGCTGCTTGAGGAGCACGGCGTCGCAGTGGTCCCCGGCACGGCCTTTGGCGCACCGGGGTCGATCCGTCTGTCCTTCGCCGCGAGCGAAGCGGACATTCAGAAGGCGCTAGGCCGGATATCCAGCGCCCTCAATTCTCTGGTCTGACTACTCCGCCGCCTCGCGCAGCCCGCCGGCATCATTGGCGGGCTTGGCGACGACATCGGTGACAAGCACGTCCGACTCGTTCTCATGGTCATGCATGTGGCGCCGGTCGCGTGCGACATAGGAGTAGATCGCGGGCGTGATGAACAGGGTGAACAGGGTTCCGATGGTCATGCCGGCGGCGATCACCACGCCAATGTCGAAGCGGCTCTTGGCCCCGGCCCCATCGGCGATCAGCAGCGGAACGACGCCAATCACCATCGCAGCGGTCGTCATCAGGATCGGGCGCAGGCGCACCGCGGCCGCTTCCTTGATGGCCAGGTTCTTGTCGTATCCTTTGGTTTCCTGGAGCTTGTTGGCGAACTCCACCATCAGGATGCCGTGCTTCGCAATCAGGCCGATGAGGGTGACGAGGCCGATCTGCGTGTAGATGTTGATCGTGCCGGACCCCAGGTTCACCGGCGGATTATTCTGCATCATGCCGTTGACCTCGCCCAGGACAAACAGCACGAAGAGGGCTCCGAACACCGTGGCGGGCAGGCCGATGAGGATGATGAAGGGATCGCGGAAACTCTCGAACTGCGCGGCGAGAACCAGGTAGATGAGCAGCAGCGCAACGCCGAAAGTGATGGCAAGCGTGTTGCCTTCCTTGACGAATTGGCGGCTCTCGCCCTTGAAGTCATATGCCATGCCCTGCGGCATCAGCTCGTCGGCCTTCTGCTGAAGGAACGCCACCGCCTCGCCCACGGTGCGGCCCGGGAAAGGCACGCCCTGGATCATGGCCGAGTTCAGCTGCTGGAAGGTCGACAATCCGTTCGGTTGCACCGTCTTGCTGATTGTCGTGAAGGACGACAGCGGCACCATGGTGCCATCGGACGCGCGCACCCGGTAGCTGAGGATCTGGTCGACGTTCGCGCGCTCGGTCCGCGGCACCTGCGGTATCACCTGGTAGCTGCGCCCCTGCACCGTGAAGCGGTTGACGTTGTTGCCGCCAAGCAGGGTGGCCAGCGTGGCGCCGACCTCGCTCATGGTCACGCCCAGCTTGTTGGCCTTGTCGCGGTCCACGATCAGCTCAACCTGCGGCGTCTGGAAGCGCAGATCGGCATTGGTGAAGATGAACAGTCCGCTCTTCTTGGCCTCGGCGTCGATCTGGTCGAGGACCTCCGCCAACCGCGTATATTCACCGGGATAGGTCAGCACGAACTCCACCGGAAGCTCGCCTGCACCGACCGGAATTGCGGAAGGCGCGGTGGCAAAGACGCTGACGCCGGCCAGCTTGCTGAACATCGGCTGCAATTCGGCCATGATGGAGAGGTCGGACCGGTCACGCTCGCCCCACGGCTTCATGATGAATCCAAGGAAGGCGGAATGGGCGCTCGGAAACCCGGCGATGGCGAAAATGTTCTGCTTCTCCGGGATCTTCATCATCTCCTCGGTCAGCACGTCGGTGTAGGTCGTCAGATAGTCGAGGTTGGTGTGTTCCGGCGCATTGATGAAGGCAAAGAGCACCCCCTGGTCCTCGGCCGGAGCCAGCTCGCGGTTGATCGCATTGTAGAGAACGGCCGACAGCGCGATGGTGAGCACCGCGGTCCAGGCAAAGACCGCGCGCTGCTTGATGGTTCCGTCGAGGCGGCGGCGATAGAAGCGCTGCAGGGCTCCGAAGACCCGCTCGACCAGCCGGCCGAACCAGCTCAGTTCAGCATGCGGCTTCAGCATCTTCGACGTCATCATCGGTGACAGCGTCAAAGCGACGACGCCCGAGACCATGACCGCACCCGCCAGCGTGAAGGCAAATTCGCGGAACAGCGCGCCGGTAAGGCCTGTTGTGAAGCCGATTGGAGCATAGACCACCGCCAGTGTGATCGTCATGGCAATGATCGGCCCGGTGATCTCGCGCGCACCCTTGATGGCGGCATCGAACGGCTTCATGCCCTCTTCGATGTGGCGATGGATGTTCTCCACCACCACGATGGCGTCGTCGACCACCAAACCGATGGCGAGCACCAGGGCAAGCAAGGTCAGCAGGTTGATGGAATAGCCCAACGCCACCAGCACCAGCGCCACGCCAACCAGCGAAAGCGGAATGGTGATGACCGGGATGATCGTCGACCGGAAATTGCCGAGAAACAGGAAAATGACCACGATGACGATCAGTCCAGCTTCCAGCAGGGTCTTTCCGACCTCCCAGATCGAGGCATTGATGAACTCGGTGGCATCATAAGCGATGTTGGCTTCCAGGCCTGATGGCAGGCCGCGCTGAATCTCCGGCATGGCATCGCGCACGGCGGAAATGACGGTGAGCGGATTGGCATCGGGCGTCGTCTGGATGCCCATGAACACGGCTTTCAGTCCGTCGAAGGCCGACTTGGAATTGAAGTTTTCCGGCCCCAGATCGACTGTGGCGATCTGACCGAGGCGGATGACCGTGTTGTCCCGTGTGGCAACCACCAGATCGGTGAAGTCCTCGGGCGTTTCAAGCGAGGTCTGGGCATTGATGTTCTGCTGCGTGAAGTCCGACTTCACTTCGCCCGCCGCGGTGGTGAAGTTGTTGGCCGCCAGCGCATTGCGGACATCGAGCGGCGTGATCGAGAGCGACGCCATCTTCTCCGGGTCGAGCCAGACGCGCATGGCGAAGGTCGAGCCACCAAGAATTTCCGCCGAGGCCACGCCGTTGATCGCCTGCAGACGCGGACGCACCACGCGATCCAGATAGTCCGAGATCTGCGGCGAAGACATCTGCTCGCTCTTGAAGCTGATGTACATCAGCGCGAAGCCAGCGCCGGTGGTGCGCTTCACGATCGGATCATTGGCGTCTTCCGGCAGGACGCCCTTGACCTCGTTCACCTTTGACAATACGTCCGCCAGGGCGCGGTCGGCATCGGCATCGAGGCGAAGCTTCAGCGTGATGACCGAGGAGTTCTGCGAAGAGCGGGATTCGATCGTGTCCACACCCTCCGTGGAGGCAACGGCCTGCTGAAGCGGTGTAGTGATGAAGCCTTTGATCTGATCGGCATTGGCGCCAGGATAGATCGTGGTGATCTCGATCTTCGTGTCGGACACTTCCGGGAACTGCCGAATCGGCAGGTTCAGGATGGCCTGGAGGCCCGCCAGAAGAATCAGCAGGCTGACCACGGTGGCGAGGACCGGCCGCTTGACGAAGATGTCGGTGAAATGCATCGCGGGCGGCCTCTACTGGATCGTTGACGTGTCTTGCAGCTTGAGGGCGATGGAGTTGTCGATCACCACCTTGCTGCCCTGGTCGATCTTGTTCTGGCCAGCGGTCACCACCTCTTCGCCGTCGGCGAGGCCGCTGACGATCTGGACGCGCCCGTCACGGACCGGACCGGCCTTCACGAACCGGCGCTCGATAGCCTTTTCTTCGGGCTTCGCATTGGGATCCAGCTTGGTTGCGGGTACGACCACAAAGACATTGTCGCCGTAGAGCGAGTAGGTCACCGCTGTCTGCGGTACGGTCACCACCGTCTCTGGCGCACCGGAATCGACCAGCACCTTGGCATACATGCCGGGCACCAGCCTGAGATCGCCATTCGGGAGGGAAGCTCGCACCGTAATCATGCGGCTGTCGTTCGAAACGCGCGCATCGGTGGTGGCGATCTCTCCGGTGAAGCTTTCGCTAGGATAAGCGTTGAAGGTAGCAGTCACCTTCAATCCCTCGCGGATCCGCCCGAATTCGGCTTCGGTCACCTGAAAATCGGCATAGATCGGATCGATCTTCTGCATCCAGACGATCTTCTGACCGGCCGCCAGATAGCTGCCGATGGAGATTTCGCGCAGGCCGACACGACCGTCCCACGGCGCATAGATGTGCTTCTGCGCCACTATGGCCGTCAGACGATCGAGTCCCGCCTGGAGGACCCTCTTCCGGGTGGTCAGCGCGTCGAGTTCCGTCCGCGCCACGATACCCTTGCCAACGAGCCCCTCCTTGCGGGTCAGCTCGGTCTGGTTGTTGGCAAGTTCGGCCTCGATGCTGCGGATGTCCGCCTCTTCGGTCGAGGTGTCGAGCTTGACCAGAAGCTGGCCCTTCTTGACGTCTTGCCCGGATTCGAAATTGATCTGCTCCACCAGGCCACCCAGCTGTGGCGTAATGTCGATACCCTCGGATGCCGTCAGCGTACCAATGGCCGAGATCTGCGGCTGCCACGTGTCCATGCGTGCCGGTTCGGCGGCGACGGTTTCCGGCGGGCGCGGAGCGCCGAGGATCACCGTTGCCAGCATTTTCGGCTTGAAGTCGAAGGCATAATAGGCGATTGCGCCAGCCAGTCCGCCCAGCAGGATGGTCACCAGCAAAAGATAGAATACACGCCTGATCATCGTCTCGTTCCCGTCAGCTATTCGGCGGCCTGCGCCGCTGTCTGGCGCACAAGCTCGCGTCTCTTCTCTTCCAGGCACCTGACAGAGGCTGTCAGGACCGCTTCTCCATAGTCGGCCACGAATCGCGCACCCGCGTGTGGCTGTTCCGAACACCGGCACTCGGCAATACGAGCTAGATCGTGCCGCAGGTCATTCAGCTGCTTGTCGATGGCCGCCAGCATCACGTCCGGTGTGATGAACTGGTGCAGCAGCATCTGGAACAGGAATTCCGACTTGAACTTGTCCTTCGCGGGCAGCACGGAAATTGCCCGTGCAAGGGCCTTGCGACCGTTTTCTGTGATGGCATAGACCTTCTTGTCGGGCTTGCCGGTCTGCTCTTCCGCCCGCACGGTCAGCAGCCCTTCGGCGGTGAGTTGCGTCAGGGCCGGATAGATCGAGCCGAAGCTTGCGTCGATGAAATGACTGAACATTCCATCTTCGATCCCTTTCTTGATCTCATAGCCCGACGCCTCCCCGGTCGAGAGGAATCCAAGGCAGAGTGTCCTGACGTTCATGGTCATTTCGGGTTACGGCACTGGGTCGATGAATGCCGGTTCGATATATATCGAACTGATATAGTGTCAAGACACAAGAACCGCCGGCGTCATCACAATTTTTGACTGCAGCCGACCTTGCTTGTCATCGCCGGGGCTTCTGTCTATTAAGGTCTTTAGCAGGTGCACAAAAACAGCGCCGCACAGAAAACAGGCAGGGGGGCTCATGGAGTATTTTCTCCAGCAGCTGATTAATGGAATTACCTTGGGGTCGATTTATGGCTTGATCGCCATCGGATACACCATGGTCTACGGAATCATCGGCATGATCAACTTCGCCCACGGCGACGTGTTCATGATCGGCGGCTTCGTATCGCTTATTGCAATCGTCGCGCTCGGCCTCACCGGCGGCAGCGGGATGTTCCTGATCATCCTCTCGCTGATCCTGGTGGTGATCATCGCCATGATCATCGCGGCGGCCTTCAACTGGACCATCGAACGAGTGGCCTATCGGCCCCTGCGTGGATCCTTCCGCCTGGCACCCCTGATCTCGGCCATCGGCATGTCCATCGTGCTGCAGGAATATGTGCGCATTGCGCAGGATGGCCGGCCAAAGCCGCTGCAGCCCATCGTCACCGGCGGCCATGTCATCATGGAGCGCGCCAGCGACCAAGCCGAATTCATCGTCCGCCTGTCAAACATGCAGATATTCATCATCATCACCACGCTGGTGCTCATGGCGGTCTTCACCGCGATCATCACCCGCACCTCGCTGGGCCGGGCCCAGCGCTCCTGCGAGCAGGACATGAAGATGGCCTCGCTGCTCGGGATCGACGTGAACAAGACCATCTCCATCACCTTTATCATGGGCGCCGCCCTTGCTGCCGTGGCCGGCATGATGTTCTTCCTCTACTATGGCGTGATCGACTTCTACGTGGGCTTCCTCGCCGGCGTGAAGGCCTTCACCGCCGCCGTGCTGGGCGGCATCGGATCGATTCCAGGCGCAATGCTAGGCGGCCTAATTATCGGCCTCATCGAGGTCTTCTGGTCGGCCTACTTCTCTGTCGAATACAAGGACGTCGCAGCCTTCGCCATGCTTGCCGCCGTGCTGATCTTCCTGCCGCAGGGCATTCTCGGCAAACCCGAAGTGGAGAAGGTCTGACATCATGGCTGCAGCACCCAAGTCCACGCATGTCGGCGGTGCGGAAGGCCCGACGGATGCCGCGGGAATCGTCAAGGACCTGATCATTACTGCGCTTCTGGCATTGGCCATCTTCGGCCCCTTCGTCGGCCTCAAGACGGTCACCGCCAGCGGCACGCTCGCCCTCCAGCAGCGCTGGGGCGAAGTGGCGGTCTTCGTTGCCATCACCGTTGCAGGCCGGCTTTGCATCCATCTCTACCAGATGATGAAGCCGAAAGCGGCGACTGCGGCTCCGGCCAAGGCGGCGTCAGCGAAACCCGAATTCGCTATCGGCAAGTATCTCGGTCCGATCATGCTGGTCATTGCGATTGCGCTGCCCTTCATCGCCAGCACCACCGGCGACCGCGAACGCCAGATCATGGATCTCGCGATCCTGATCATGACCTACATCATGCTGGGGTGGGGTCTCAACATCGTGGTGGGCCTCGCCGGACTGCTCGACCTCGGCTACGTCGCCTTCTACGCGGTCGGCGCCTATACCTACGCCCTGCTGGCCACCATCTACTTCCCGATGTGGTTCGGCGAAGGCATCATTCCCTGGGCCTTCTTCATCACTCTGCCGATCGCCGGCATCCTGGCCGCGCTGTGGGGCGTCATCCTTGGCTTCCCGGTGCTGCGACTCCGCGGCGACTACCTTGCCATCGTGACGCTGGCCTTCGGCGAGATCATCCGCGTGGTGCTGCTCAACTGGGTGGACTTCACCGGCGGCCCCGCAGGCATCGGCCAGATCCCGCGACCCTCCTTCTTCGGCCTCCCCTTCACGGCTGACGAGGGTGGTTTCGCGGCCTTCTTCGGTCTCGAGCACAAGCCGATCTACCGCATCATCTGGCTCTACTACATCATCCTTGTCCTCGCCCTGCTCACCAATTTCGTGACCTTGCGCCTGCGCAAGCTGCCGGTGGGCCGCGCCTGGGAAGCGCTGCGCGAAGACGAGATCGCCTGCCGCTCGCTGGGCATCAACACCACTTCAACCAAGCTCACCGCTTTCGCCATCGGCGCGATGTTCGGCGGTTTCGCGGGATCCTTCTTCGCCACCCGGCAAGGCTTCGTCAGCCCGGAATCCTTCGTCTTCATGGAGTCGGCGATCATCCTCGCAATTGTCGTGCTCGGCGGGCTGGGTTCGCAGATCGGCGTGGTTTTCGCGTCGATCGCAATCATCGGCGCCTTCGAACTGTTCCGTCAGCTCGACTTCCTCAAGCTGGTGCTGCCCGAGGGCGTCGATCCCGGTCAGTTCCGCATGCTGGCGGTGGGACTTGCCATGGTTCTCATCATGCGGTGGAAACCGCGCGGCTTCGTCACGCGACGGGATCCTTCCGTCTATCTGAAGGAGAAGAAGTCCGTGTCGAGCGACCTGGTTGCCGAGGGACACGGCTGACATGACCACGCTCGATCCAAGAACCCTGCTCCACGTGGAGCACCTGACCATGCGCTTCGGCGGTCTTACTGCTGTGGGCGATCTCTCCTTCGAAGCCCGGCGCGGCGACATCACCGCGCTCATCGGCCCCAACGGCGCCGGCAAGACCACGGTCTTCAACTGCATTACCGGTTTCTACAAACCGACAGAAGGGGCCATCTCTCTCATCCATCAGGATGGCACCCGCTTCGCACTGGAACGGATGGATGACTTCCGTATCACCCAGCATGCCCGGGTGGCGCGGACCTTCCAGAACATCCGCCTCTTCGCTGGCATGACGCTTCTCGAGAACCTCATGGTGGCCCAGCACAACACGCTGATGCGTGCCTCGGGATACACGCTCGCCGGCATCTTCAACACCAAGGGCTATCAGAACGCCAGCAAGGAAGCCGTGGATTTCGCCGCCTACTGGTTGGAGAAGACCGGCCTCATCGACCGCGCCGACGATCCCGCCGGCGACCTTCCCTATGGCGACCAGCGCCGGCTGGAGATCGCCCGCGCCATGTGCACACGGCCCGTCATGCTGTGCCTCGACGAGCCTGCCGCCGGCCTCAACCCGCGCGAATCCGAGGATCTCAACCGCCTGCTGCTCAACATCCGCAAGGACGAAGACGTGGCGATCCTTCTCATCGAACACGACATGAGCGTGGTCATGGGCATTTCCGACCGCATCGTCGTGCTCGACTACGGCGTGAAGATTTCGGACGGCACGCCGGCACATGTGAAGAACGATCCTGCCGTCATCCGCGCCTATCTGGGCGTGGAAGATGAAGAGGAGGTGGAACAGGAAGGCATCCACGTGGATCTTCCTGCCGCCGAGACAGTTGTTCTCAGGCCACCCAAAAGAGAGCCAAAGCCCGCGGCCAGGGCCCCGGCGAAGAAGTCCCCGGCCAAGAAGGCCGCAGCGGCGAAGAAGCCGCCTGCAAGGAAACCGAAACCTGCGAAGAAGAAGGGAGGCCGCTCATGAGCGACGCGCTTCTCACTGTCCGCGGGGTGCAGACCTTCTATGGCAAGATCCAGGCACTCAAGGGCGTCGACATCGACATCAAGAAAGGCCAGATCGCCACGCTGATTGGCTCCAATGGCGCCGGCAAGTCCACCCTGATGATGACCATCTGTGGCACGCCGCGCGCGCGTGCCGGCTCCATTGTCTTCGATGGCATCGACATCACCGGCATGCCCACCCACGAGATCGCCCGGCTCGGCATTTCGCAGTCGCCGGAGGGCCGGCGCATCTTCCCGCGCATGAGCGTGCTTGAGAACCTGCAGATGGGCGCTACCATTGCCGATCCGGCTCATTTCGAAGAGGACCTTGCCCGCGCCTTCCGCATGTTCCCGATCCTGGAAAAGCGGCAGGGTCAGCGCGGCGGCACGCTGTCGGGCGGCGAACAGCAGATGCTGGCGATTGCCCGGGCCCTGATGTCCCGCCCCCGCCTGCTTCTCCTGGACGAACCGTCGCTGGGACTTGCGCCTCTGATCGTCAAGCAGATCTTCGCCGCCATCAAGGAGCTCAACGAGCAGGAAGGACTCACCGTCTTCCTCGTCGAACAGAATGCCTTCCATGCCCTGAAACTGGCACACCAGGCCTATGTCATGGTCAACGGCAACATCACCATGTCCGGCACCGGCAAGGAACTGCTGAGCAAGCCCGAAATCCGGGCCGCCTATCTCGAGGGGAGCCACTAGCCATGTCCCTTTTCGTCGAAGACAGTCCCTGGATCTTCCTGATCATGACCGTGATCATTGGCGGCGGCGCCGCCTTCCTGGCCGGACGCGGCCTGGCCAGCAAATGGCGGCCGATCTGGATGGCCGTCGCCTACATGATCCCCATGGGCCTCGCCCTGCGCTTCTTTCACTATGCGCTATTCGATGGCGTGCTGCTGTCCCTGCATTACTTCATCACCGACACGCTGGTCCTGGTCACGGGCGCCCTGCTCGGTTACCGCCTCACCCGGGTCAGCCAGATGGTGAGCCAGTACCCCTGGCTGTATGAGAGATCAGGCCCATTGTCCTGGCGCAGCCGGGCAGCCGGTTAAAATTAGGAAAGGTTTTCAAGGCCCTTCCCAATCGCATGCCTTTGGGCCTAGAAAGTAGCCCAAGGGGTGCGTCACCCCGAAAGACCTGAAGGTCCAAAAATCCAAGGGAGACTAAGTATGAAGAAATTTCTGATGACCGGCGTTGCGGTCGGCTTTGCCGCGATGCTGTCGGCCACCTCGGCTCTCGCCGACATCAACATCGGCGTTGCCGGCCCGATGACCGGCCAGTACGCCGCCTTCGGCGAGCAGCTGAAGAAGGGCGCCGAGCAGGTTGTCGCCGACATCAACGCCGCCGGCGGCGTCAACGGCGAGCAGATCAAGCTCGAAATCGGCGACGACGCCTGCGATCCGAAGCAGGCTGTCAACGTTGCCAACGACATGGTCGGCAAGGGCATCAAGTTCATGGCCGGCCACTTCTGCTCGGGCTCTTCGATCCCGGCCTCGCAGATCTACGCTGAAGAAGGCATTCTGCAGATCACCCCGGCCTCCACCAACCCGGCCTTTACCGAGTCCGGCCAGTGGAACACGCACCGCGTTTGCGGCCGTGACGACGCCCAGGGGATCGTTGCGGGCAACTTCATTGCCAAGAACTATGCCGGCAAGAAGGTGGCCATCATCGACGACAAGTCGCCCTACGGAAAGGGCCTGGCCGACGAGACCCGCAAGGCGCTCAACGCGGCCGGCATGACCGAAGCGATGAACGAGTCCTACACCGCCGGTGAAAAGGACTACACCGCCCTCGTCTCCAAGATGAAGGACGCCGGCATCGACGTCGTCTACGTCGGCGGCTATCACACGGAAGGCGCGCTCATCCTGCGCCAGATGCGTGAGCAGGGTCTGGGCGCTCAGATGGTGTCGGGCGACGCCTTCAACACCGAGGAGTTCTGGACCATTGCCGGCCCCGCCGGTGAAGGCATGATCTTCACCTTCGCGCCGGAGCCGCGCAACTTCCCGGAAGCCAAGGAAGTCGTCGAGAAGATGAAGGCCGGCGGATATGATCCGGAAGGCTACACGCTCTACGCCTATGCCGCGATCCAGGCCTGGGCCCAGGCGGCAGCGGCAACCGGCGGCACCGACGGCAAGAAGATCGCCGAATGGCTCCGCGCCGGCAACCCGGTGAAGACCGTCCTCGGCGAGATCAGCTTGAACGAAAAGGGCGACATCAAGAACGCCAAGTACGTCTGGTACAAGTTCTCGAACGGCAAGTACACGGAAGACCCGTCGCTGAACTAAGCGGCCTGGGACTTCGAATGATCGGGACCCGCGCAAGCAATTGCGCGGGTCTCTTCGTCTGGCCATCGGGTTGCGAAAACCCCCACGACGACCGATAGTGCCGCCAAACACAGAACCGGACCAAGATGCGGATCAAATCCCTCTTCACCGCCACAGGCCTTGCGCTCGTCCTCGCCGGACCACCTGCTCTGGCCGAGATCCTCGTCGGCACGGCGGGACCCTTCTCCGGTCCCAACGCCGTGCTCGGAGAACAGATCCGCCGGGGTACGCAGCAGGCGATCGACGACTACAACGCCACCGGAGGCCTCCGCGGCGAACGCCTTGCGCTCAAGGCGCTGGATGACGGATGCGACCCGCGCAAGGCCGTGGAGGTGGCCACCGAACTGGTGACGGCCGGCGTCACCTTCGTGGCGGGCCATTATTGTTCGGGCGCCTCCATCCCGGCCTCCAAGGTTTACGAAAAGGCGGGACTCGTGCAGATCAGCCCAGCCTCTTCGCATCCCCGTTTCACCGACGACGGCGGCTGGAACGTCATCCGGGCAACTCCGCGGGACGATGCCCAGGGCACCGCCGCGGCGCGGCTCATCGCCGAGAAGTTTCCCAAGGCCAAGATCGCCATCCTGAGCGATCAGTCCCCGGCGAGCGCGGCCCTGGTGACGAAGCTTCGCGAAGGCCTTGCGGCGGCCAATCTGCGGCCCGTGCTGGACACCACTTTCAAGCCGGGCGCGGAAGATTACGCGGATGTGGCGCTGAGCGTGACCGAGGCCGGGGCCGAGCTCGTCTATCTTGCCGGAACCTATGTGGAGGGCGCAGCCATCGCCAAGGCCCTGCGCGGCATGGGATCTGCTGCGCAACTGATGGGCGGCGATGCGCTGCTGACGGAGGACTACTGGCGGCTTGCGGGCGACGCCGCGGAAGGCACACTGGTGACCTTCCTTCTCGATCCGCAACGGCTCGAAAGCGCCCGCACGGTGATTTCGCGCTTCGATGAGAGCGGTGACGCGCCCGAGGGCCATACGCTCTACGCCTATGCCGCCGTCCAGGCCTGGATCCAGGCCGCCGAAGCCACCGGCAGCACCGACAGCGCCCGCATTGCAGAATGGCTGCGCGCCGGCAACCGCGTGCAGACTGTCGTCGGACCGATGAGCTTCGACGCCAAGGGCGATCTGCGCGAACCCCTCTTTGCCTGGTTCCGCTGGTCCAAGGGGCGCTATGCCGAGGTCGATCCCCGCACGCTCGAACCGCCCGAACTTGTCGCAACCCCCTGAGTGGAGCCTCCCATGCGCGCCTTCTTCGTCCAGATCAAATGCGAGCTCGGCAAGTCCTATCAGGTTGCCACCGCCATTGCCGACGCCGAGATCGCATCCGAGATCTACTCAACGGCCGGCGGCTATGACCTTCTGGTGAAGCTCTATCTCGACGAGAAGGACGACGTCGGACACTTCGTTGCCGAGAAGATCCAGAAGATCCCCGGCATCCGCGACACCTATACGATCATCACATTCCGGGCCTTCTGAGATGCGGCCGCTGCTGGTTCTGATCCTCTCGGCCTTCCTCGGCATGGCGCCCGCGCTTGCCGCCGACGGGGCCCAGTCCCGCGCCATCGGCTATTCGGCGGACGGCAAGTACTTCGCCTTCGAGCAGTTCGGCGTCCAGGACGGTTCGGGCTTTCCGTACTGGGATGTCTTCGTGCTCGATCTTGCCGCCAATGACTGGGTGAAGGGCACGCCGGTCCGCATCCTCGTCGAGGACGAGGAACAGCGGCTGCCGGAGGCCCGGCGCCAAGCCATGGCCAAGGCCGGGCCCGTGATCGAAAGGCTTGCCATCACAGAACCCGCCGACCTGCTGCTGGCCAATCCCTTCACCGAGGCGGTGCCGGACCGGACGCGGGTGCGCTTCGGCATCTTCCACAACACGATGGAACCGCCCTATGAACTCAGCGTCGCGAATGTCGACCTCCCGACGCCCGCCGACTGCACGGACCCGGATTTCAAGCCCTTCGGCATGGCGTTGACGCTGAAGGTGCTGACAACGGGAAAATCGGTCACCATCGCCCGCGACGAGAGCATTCCCAAGTCGCGCCTCTGCCCGCTGCGCTACGACATCGAAGCCGTCTACACGCCTTCGGGCTTTGGCAATCCAGGCCTCCAGGTGGCACTGATCGGCGTCTACAGCCGCGGCTTCGAGGGCGAGAACCGCCGCATCATCGCGGTTCCCTTCGAGCTGCCAAGCTGGGAAAACTGACTTCGGGACTCGCCCCCGGCCAAGGGATTTGTTAATCCGGCGCCCGAGACGACGAAAGGTCCGCCATGATCCCCCGCTATACCCGCCCCGAAATGGCTGCCATCTGGGAACCGCAGACCCGCTTCCGCATCTGGTTCGAGATCGAGGCCCATGCCACCGACTGCCTGGCGGAGCTCGGCGTAGTCCCCAAGGCGGCGGCGGCGAAGATCTGGGAAAAGGGAAAGGATGCCGTCTTCGACGTGGCGCGCATCGACGAGATCGAGGCGGTGACCAAGCATGACGTGATCGCCTTCCTGACCCATCTCTCCGAGATCGTGGGTCCCGAAGCGCGCTTCGTGCACCAGGGCATGACCTCGTCCGACGTTCTCGATACCTGCTTCAACATTCAGCTGACCCGCGCCGCCGATCTGCTCATCGCTGACGTGGACGGACTTCTGGCCGCGCTCAAGCGGCGCGCCCTCGAGCACCGCGACACCGTCTGCGTCGGCCGCAGCCATGGCATCCATGCGGAGCCCACCACCTTCGGTGTAAAGCTGGCCCAGGCCTATGCCGAATTCACGCGCGGGCGGGAGCGGCTCGTGATGGCCCGGCGCGAGGTGGCCACCTGCGCCATCTCGGGCGCGGTCGGAACCTTCGCCAACATCGATCCGCGGGTGGAAGAGTATGTCGCGGCCAAGATGGGGCTGGCGCCGGAACCGGTGTCGACGCAGGTGATCCCGCGCGATCGCCATGCCATGTATTTCGCCGCACTCGCCGTGGTGGCCAGTTCCATCGAAAGGCTCGCCACCGAGATCCGGCATCTTCAGCGTACGGAGGTTCTGGAGGCCGAGGAATATTTCTCGCCCGGCCAGAAGGGATCCTCCGCCATGCCGCACAAGCGCAATCCGGTGCTGACGGAGAACCTCACCGGCCTTGCCCGGCTGGTGCGTTCCGCGGTGATCCCGGCTCTCGAGAATGTGGCCCTCTGGCACGAGCGCGACATTTCACATTCCTCCGTCGAGCGAGGCATCGGACCGGATGCCACCGTTCATCTCGACTTCGCCCTGAAGCGCATGACATCCGTCATCGACAAGCTGCTGGTCTATCCCGAGAACATGCGGCGCAACCTCGACAGGCTGGGCGGCCTGATCCATTCGCAGCGCGTGCTGCTTGCCCTGACCCAGAAGGGCATGAGCCGCGAGGAGTCCTATGCCGCCGTGCAGCGCAATGCCATGCCGGTCTGGCGCGGCGAGGGCAACTTCCTCGACCTTCTCAAGGCCGACAAGGAGGTCTCCGCCCTGCTCGGCGCCGCCGAACTCGAAGGCCTCTTCGATCTGGGCTACCACACTAAGCATGTGGACACGATCTTCCGCCGTGTCTTCGGGGCAGACAGCCAGACCGCGATCAAGCCAACCTAAATCGATTGCAAATGCGGGCGCGGCGTTTACCGAGGGATTTTCGCGTTCATGACGTGTCGGTGGCCGCTGCATGCCGGGCGAGCCAGTGACATTCTGCAAGGATCTCATCCACCTCGTGGACCGGCCGCTTGCGCAGCCCAGGCGGCGGGCCGCTGCGCAAGGATGCCAGGCGCCGCGGA
>JBGSNJ010000202.1:0-4644 GCA_041739715.1 Aestuariivirga sp. | reverse complement strand
CACCATGGCCATGTTGGATGGCGCCACGCTGCACCGTTTCCCGGCACCGCCGGTGGCCGATGCCGCCGTGCCCGGTCCCCTGGCGCGCCTGCTGCCGGTGGCCAATCTCGATGAGCTGCCGTGGAAGAAGAAGGCGCCGGGCGTCGCCATCTATGACGTGAAGCTCTCGCCCACCGCAAAGGGACAGGTGAAGCTCCTGCGCATCGGCCCGGGCCGCACCGTCCCGGAACACGGCCATGGCGGCGAGGAGGTAACGCTTATTCTTAGCGGCGCCTATCGCGATCACATGGGTCGCTTTGGCCGCGGCGATGTGGCCGATCTCAACGAAGACATCGAGCACAAGCCCGTGGCCGAGGCCGGCGGGGATTGCATCTGCCTGGTCGCGATCGAGCGGCCGACACGCTTCAAGTCCTTCGCCGCCCGCCTGATGCAGCCGCTCGTCGGCATCTGACCGTGACGGCATCCCTGCCGTGGACAACGGCGTGGATCACCGGTGCCTCGACCGGCATCGGGCGGGAAGTGGCGTTGCAGTTGGCGGCAGCTGGCGTGCGCGTGGCAGCCTCCTCGCGCAGCGCTGCCAGCCTTGAGGGGCTGCATCCCAACATTCGTCCCTATCCGCTCGATGTGACCGATGCAGCCGCCGTCGCCGAGACGGTGGCGCGCATCGAAGCCGAGCTTGGCGCCATCGACCTCGCAGTCTTTGCAGCTGCCGTCTATGCGCCGGTCGATCCCGCCCGGCTGGACCTCAAGCTGTTCGAGGATGCGCTGCAGACCAACGTGATGGGCGTGGTCAACTGCATCGCTGCGGCGCTGCCGAAGATGCAGGCGCGCGGCAAGGGCCATCTCGCATGGTTCGCCTCGGTGGCCGGCTATCGCGGCCTTCCCAAGGCCGCGGCCTATGGTCCCTCCAAGGCGGCGCTGATCAATCTGGCCGAAAGCCTGAAGCCGGATCTTTCCCGCATGGGAGTTGCGGTGAGCGTCATCAATCCGGGATTCGTCGAGACGCCGCTCACCGCGAAGAATGACTTTCCCATGCCCTTCCTGATGAAGCCTGCCGATGCGGCGCGTCTCACCATCCAGGGCCTGGCGCGCGGCCGTTTCGAGATCAGCTATCCCTGGCAGTTCGTGACCATGCTGAAGATCGCACGGCTGCTGCCATATGGTCTTTACTTCCGCATGATCGACCGGATGGTCCTCAAGTAGGCCTTACTTGAGATAGGAGCGCAGCGCCGCCGCGGCCGCGATCGGCGACAGCACCAGGCTGGCCAGTGCGATGGCCGCGAGTATCAGCAAGGCAGCCGGCGCCACGCCATCGCCCATCACGCCGCCGTTGGAAGCCGCGACTCCGAAGATCAGCACCGGCACATAGAGCGGCAGCACCAGCAGCGAGACCAGCAACCCGCCGCGGCGCAGTCCCACCGTGACGGCCGCGCCGATCGCCGCCAGCAGCGATAGCGTGATTGAGCCCAGCGTCATGGCAAGGAAGAGCGGCAGGATGACGGATGGCGAGAGATTGAGGAGGAAACCCAGGAAGGGCGCGGCGATGGCCAGCGGCAGGCTGGTGGACAGCCAGTGGGCGACGGACTTGGCCAATGCCACGAGTTCGAAGGGCACCGGGCCCATGGCCATGATGTCGAGCGAGCCGTCGTCGTAGTCCTGCTGGAAGATCCGGTCGGCCGAGAGCAGCACCGAAAGCAGCAGCGCGATCCACAGCGCGCCGGGGGCAAGCTTCTGCATCAGCGCCTGGTTGGGACCGAGGCCAATGGGCAAGAGCACCACGACAGTCAGAAAGAATCCAAGCGCCGTGCCGGCACCGCCGCCCTGGCGGAGGGTGAGGACGATGTCGCGGCGGATCAACGCCCAGAGCAGCTTCATGTCCGGCCCTCGAGATCAAGGCGGAGATCGGGATCGCGGCCGAGCGGAACATGTGTGGCAGCGATGATCATGCCGCCGCGGTCGAGATGCGCCGACATGACAGCGACGAGCCGGGCAAGCGAGGCCGTGTCAAGTCCCACCGTGGGTTCATCGAGAAGCCAGAGCCGGCGCGTGATCAGCGCGAGGCGCGCCAGCGCGAGGCGGCGCTTCTGCCCGGCCGAGAGCAGTCCGGCCTGAAAGGATGCGAAACGTGACAGCGCAAAGGCCTCAAGGGCGGCATCGAGGCTGCCGCCGCCAAGGAAATCGCGCCAGAAGGCGAGGTTCTCCTCGACGGTGAGCGCCGTCTTCACCGCCTCCTGATGCGCGATGTAATGGGCCTGCTGGCCAATGGTGAGATCACTGTCGCCGCCTTCGAGCACAAGCGTTCCCGCTGTGGCCTCGTTCAGCCCGGCAATGAGGCGGAGCAGTGAAGACTTGCCCGCGCCATTGGGCCCGGTCAGCTGCATGAGCTGTCCTTCGCCAAGCGAGAAGCCGATGCCTGCGAAGACGATGCGTCCGCCGCGCTCGCACGTCAGGTTGTCCGCCGTGAGCTTCATGCCGGATAGCGCCTAGCGATTGACCGCAGGAATGCAACAGCCCGCCGCATGCCGATCCGGCTCGCGCTCACATCATGTACTGGCCGCCATTGGCCGAGAGTGTCGAACCGGTGATGAAGCCCGCATCGTCGGAGGAGAGGAAGACCACCGCGCGGGCGATCTCCTCGGGCTCGCCGAGGCGGCCGACAGGAATGAGCGGCAGGATTCGCTTTTCCAGCACGTCCTGGGCGATGGCCTTGACCATTTCGGTTGCGATGTAGCCCGGGCAGATGGTGTTGACGGTGATGCCCTTGGCCGCGCCCTCCTGGGCAAGCGCCTTCACGAAGCCGATGTCGCCGGCCTTCGCCGCGGAGTAGTTGGCCTGCCCCATCTGCCCCTTCTGGCCGTTGATGGAGGAGATGCAGATGACGCGGCCGAAATTTCTGTCGCGCATGCCGCCCCAGACCGGCTGGGTCATGTTGAAGAGTGAATTCAGGTTGGTGTTGATCACCTCGTTCCACTGCTGTGGGGTCATCTTGTGGAACATGGCGTCGCGGGTGATGCCGGCATTGTTGACCAGCACCTCGACCGGACCGAGATCGGCCTCGACCTGCTTGAGGCCGGCCGCACAGGCCTCGTAGTTCGAGACATCCCACTTGTAGACCGGAATGGCGGTCTCTGCCTTGAACTTTGCCGCGGCCTCGTCATTGCCGGCATAGTTGGCCGCCACCTTGTAGCCTGCGGCCTTCAGCGCCTTCGAGATCGCTGCGCCAATGCCGCGGCTTCCGCCCGTCACAACTGCAACCCGTCCCATTTCACGTGTCCTCTTCTGACTCTGGTGTTAGCGTTCGACGCACATGGCGACGCCCATGCCGCCGCCGATGCACAGCGTGGCAAGGCCCTTCTTCGCATTGCGGCGTTGCATCTCGAAGAGCAGCGTGTTGAGTACGCGCGCGCCGGACGCGCCGATCGGGTGGCCGATGGCAATGGCGCCGCCGTTGGTGTTGACGATGTCGGGGTTCCAGCCCATGTCCTTGTTGACCGCACAGGCCTGGGCGGCGAAGGCCTCGTTTGCCTCCACCAGATCAAGGTCCGAAACCTTCCAGCCGGCCTTCTTGAGCGCCAGCCGCGAGGCCGGTATCGGCCCGGTGCCCATGATCGCGGGATCGACGCCCGCCTGCGCGAAGGAGACGATGCGGGCGAGCGGGGTCAGGCCACGGCGGCTGGCCTCGGCGGCCGACATCAGCACGACCGCCGCGGCACCGTCATTGATGCCCGACGCGTTGGCGGCGGTGACCGTGCCGTCCTTCTTGAAGGCGGGGCGTGGCTTCGAGATACCCTCGAGCGTGGCGCCGAAGCGGGGGAACTCGTCGGTGTCGACGACCACGTCGCCCTTGCGGCTCTTGATCGTGACCGGCGTGATCTCGTCCTTGAAGCGGCCGGACTTCACGGCCTCTTCGGCCTTGTTCTGCGAGCCGACGGCGAACTTGTCCTGCTCGTCGCGGGTGATCTGCCACTTCTCGGCGATGTTCTCTGCCGTGATGCCCATGTGGTAGTTCTGGAAAGTATCGATCAGGCCGTCGCGCAGCATGGTGTCGAGCAGGTCCAGCTGGCCCATCTTCACGCCGTCGCGGAGATAGGCGGCATGCTGTGCCTGGCTCATGCTCTCCTGGCCGCCGGCGACGACGATGGTGCTGTCGCCCTGCTTGATGGCGTTCATGCCGAGGCAGACCGACTTCAGGCCCGAGCCGCAGAGGATGTTCACGCCATAGGCGGGTACCTCGACGGGCAATCCGGCATTGATGGAAGCCTGCCGGGCGGGATTCTGGCCTTGGCCTGCGACCAGGATCTGGCCCAGGATGACCTCGGAGACGTCGGCCGGGGCGACCTTCGCCTTCTCCAGCACCGACTTGATCACCGTCTCGCCCAAGTAATGGGCGGGAACACTGGATAGCCCACCGCCGAAATTGCCGATTGGTGTCCGCGTGGCGCTGACGATCACGACGTCGGTCATTATTGACCCTCCCTAGGGATCTGGGAACCTGGTTTCGAAGACGGGCATCGGCCCTCTCGCGCCCGCGGCGGAGTGGCAGCCTGTTTAGCCGGGGCTTTGTGCCGCTTGTACCGGACGCCTCGCCCCAGAGCGATATGCCGCAGCCACGCCGCCAGCTCGGGCCACAGCTGCGTGCGCCCC
>JBGSNJ010000189.1:0-12304 GCA_041739715.1 Aestuariivirga sp. | reverse complement strand
CGGGCGCAGCGGCCTTGGATACGGCGGCCGCGGCAGCGTCGATGAACCGCTGCAGCGCGGCCGCACGCGTCATGCGAGACCGGTCAGTTGGTGATGACGATGCGGGTCGACTTCATCCCGTGCTTCCTGACGAGATTGAAGAGCCGCGAGGCATTCTGCGGATGCAGACGGATGCAGCCGTGCGATGCCGGACGGCCGAGCGACTTGACGTATCCCGTCCCATGAATGGCATAACCGCCGAGAAAGAAGATGGAATGCGGCATCGGCGAATTGTCGTATTTCCGCGAGTAGTGCATCTTCTTCAGCGAATAGGGCCGCCAGGCACCGCGCGGCGTGTGGTAGCCCGAGCGTCCCGTGGACACCTTCCAGCGGCCATAGGGCCAGCCATTCACATCCACCGCCATGGTCTGGCTCGAAATGTCGATGCGGATTTCAACCACATCCCCCTTCTTCGAACCGGTATTGGCGTCGCCGATGCCGGTCAGCATGAAACCGGCGACCAGAATCCCGATCAGAAATGTTCCCAGCCTGTTCATCATTACCTCGCTCCCGAGAGCCCCCTCTCACAGCTTCAGGGTTTTGCCGCTACTTGTCGTCGTAGAGAAACTCCCGCCCCACCTTCACGCGCTTCACCCCATCATAAGCAATTATATCAGCTGTCGCATAGGTCTCGGTTAACGTGGCAGGTAAAAAGCTGCCCGTCCCCACCACGTCCAGCGGCACGCGCGCGGCCCCCATGATCTGGCACTTCTGCGGATCGAACCCCGAGGAGCCGACGATGGTGGCCTGGCGGTATCCGGCAGCATCCAGCGCCCGCCTGACATGGATGATGGCAGCCGCGGACACGCCCTTGCCGAAGAGAATGCGGCGAACCTTGTCCACCAGGATGTTGTTGGGGTCGAGCTGAACCGCCGTGCCGCCCAGAACCTGCTCGACGATATTGTACTCGCCCTGCACGCCAAGCCATTGGCCCACGGTCTCGACCGACTTCTCGTAATCCAGCCCTTCGGCGAAACGGCCGCCATGGGTGTCGAGGCGGATTCCGAAGCTCTTGCCCCGCTCCTGCAGCCGCGCATCATCATAGAACCACTGCGCGCAGCGGATCGAATCCGTCACCTCTTCGCCCGTGTAATCCACCAGCGCAATCAGGGATTTCGCTTCCGGAATGGACTCCGCAAAGAGTTGCATGGCCCTGAGCACGTCGCCGCCGGTGTAACCCACCAGTGCATGCGGCATGGTCCCCATGCCCGACGAGGCGCCGAAGAAGGGCGCGGTCAGATCCTGCGACGAGCCGATGAATCCTTTCACTGCCGAGTCTGCCCGGCGCGCGGCGGCACTCCCGACAGCCGCGCCATAGGCGGCCAGGATGTTCATTTCGGCCCCGCTGGCGTGCCGCGCATGCATGTCCATGAAGGCCGCGTTGGGCAGCGCGCGGCACATCTCATAGGCGTTGTTGGCGGATACGCAGGGGAACCCCGTCTTCTGCAGCAGCAGGGTTTCCACCTCCGAGAGCCGCGCCATGGAGCCGGTGATTTCCAGCATCTTGCTTTCGGAAGGCACGACATCGCCCTCCTCGTAGAAGCGCCGGATGCGCACGTCCGGGACAAAGTGCCGGATCAGCCGGATGGTGGGTTCCAGTGCGGCCACGACGCGGCGGCGCATGAAGACGGCGAAGGTGACCTGGGAATCGCCATGCGCAGCCACGATACGGCTGGTGTTGGTGAAATACTTGTCGGTCTGCGAGGCGATGCTGCCCGCACTCAGCGCCGTGGCGACGAGCCGGTCGAGAATGGCCTCATGGCCGGGAATGAGCGGCGCGCGCTTGTCCATGATCGGGGCAGTCTCGCGCGAAATCCGGGGGAGGTCAAACGCCCTTGAGCGATTTCATCAATGCGGCGGCCCCGGTCTGCAGGAGATCGACGTCCACGGCGGCCGCGATGAAGGTGAAACCGAGGCCGAGATAGGCCTTGATCACCTCCGCGCCGCCGCCAAAGGCCCCGGCCACCAGGTTATTGGCCCGCGCGGCGGCGACCACCTTCTCCATGGCAGCCAGCGTCTGCGTGCCGGTCTTGTCAATGCCGGCACCCCGTGACAGGGCGATCGACAGGTCGCTGGGGCCGACGAACAGCCCGTCGAGGCCGGGGGTCGCGGCGATCTCGGCGACGGCGTCCAGGGCCTGCACGGTTTCGATCATGGCAAAGACCATGGTCATGCGGTTGGCCTCCCGCAGATATTCGCCAGGCGTCAGGCCAGAGGCCTGGAGGGCCGTGTAGCCGCCCCAGCTGCGCCCGCCGATGGGCGGATACTTGGCCGCCTTCACCAGCGCCTCGGCCTCCGCCCGGCTGTTGATCATGGGGGAAATCACGGCAACCGCACCGGCATCCAGCGCCTGGCCCGGAATGGCCGGATCGTTCCACAAGGCCCGGATGATGGCGGGCTTGCCCACCGCGTTGATGGCGGCAACCATCTGCACGGCATCGGAGAAGCCGATCATGCCATGCTGCATGTCCAGGCAGGCGCCGTCGAAGGGCAGGCGCGCCACCTGTGCCGCCAGGCCGGCACTGGGAATCGACAGCCAGGAGAACAGAAACGGCTCGCCAGTGGCGAGCCGCGCTCTCAGATCGAAATGGGCGGCCCCCACTTACCCGGCTGCCTTGATCTGCTCGATGGCCTGTCCCATCATCTCGTCCATGGTGCGGCGGATCTGATGATCCGACTGATCGACACCCTTGGCATCGAAGTCCTTGCGAACCTTGCGGAAAACGTCCTCGTCGCCGGCCTCCTCGAAGTCGGCCGCCACGACCATCTTGGCATAGGCCTCGGCCTCGGCGCCGGAGAGACCCAGCTTCTCGGCCGCCCACAGTCCCAAGAGCTTGTTCCGGCGGGCACCCGCCTTGAACCTGAGTTCCTCGTCGTGGGCGAACTTCTTCTCGAAGCCTTCCTCGCGCTTGTCGAAGGTGGTCATGCAGCACTCCTGTTAAGCCATTGGCAGCTTGAAATAGCCAGTGACCCCCGCCAAATCAACCTCGGAAGGGCCATTGTGCGCCGCACAACGATGGTTTATTGAGCGGCGATACTGGACTGGGGATTAGGATGCCCCTTTTCCGCGACAGTTATGGCGTCAGGTCCCGCTCCGGACTAGGGTGTGCGGAGGTAGATAAGGGTATTGATGAGGATACTTGAGATGAACAGCAGGCGTACCCGAATCTACGAGGGAAAGGCCAAGATCCTCTACGAGGGTCCGGAACCCGGCACGATCATCGTCCATTACAAGGACGACGCAACCGCCTTCAATGCGCAGAAGAAGGCCGTGATCGACGGCAAGGGCGTGCTGAATCAGCGCATTTCCGAGTTCATCTTCACCAAGCTCAACGAGCTTGGCATCCCGACCCATTTCCTGCGCACCCTCAACATGCGCGAGCAGCTGGTGCGCGAGGTCGAGATCATTCCGCTCGAGGTGGTGGTCCGCAATGTCGCCGCCGGATCGCTGGCCAAGCGGCTGGGCCTCGAGGAAGGCCATGCCCTGCCCCGGTCGATCATCGAATTCTACTACAAGAACGACGAGCTAGGCGATCCCATGGTCTCGGAAGAGCATGTCACCGCCTTCAACTGGGCCAGCCCCCAGGAGATCGACGACATGATGCACATGGCCATCCGCATCAATGATTTCCTCTCCGGCCTGTTCCTGGGTATCGGCATCAAGCTGGTGGATTTCAAGATCGAGTTCGGCCGGCTCTACGAGAACGACATGATGCGCGTCGTGCTGGCCGACGAGATCAGCCCGGACTGCTGCCGTCTCTGGGACACCAAGACCAACGAGAAGATGGACAAGGACCGCTTCCGCCGCGACATGGGCGGCCTCGTCGAGGCCTATCAGGAAGTGGCGCGCCGCCTCGGCATCATCACCGATTCCGAAAAGCCCGAGCGGTCCAAGCCGAAGCTCGTGAAATCCGACCTGCACTGAGGCCTGCAGATGAAAGCGAAGATCAAGGTCACGCTGAAGTCCGGCGTTCTCGACCCGCAGGGCAAGGCCATCGAGGGCGCGCTGGGCCATCTCGGATTCGGCGGCGTCGAACAGGTCCGCCAGGGCAAGTACTTCGAGATCGAGCTGGCGGAAACGGACGCGGCGCGCGCGCGCGAGCAGGTCAAGGCCATGTGCGAGAAGCTGATCGCCAATACCGTCATCGAGAACTACGAGATCGAACTGGCATGAAATCCGCCGTCGTCGTCTTTCCCGGCATCAACCGCGAGACCGACATGATGCTGGCGCTGGAAAAGGTGACCGGCACCAAGCCCGTCGCCGTCTGGCATACCGAGACCGATCTCCCGAAGGTCGACTTCGTGGTGGTGCCGGGCGGCTTCTCCTATGGCGACTACCTGCGCTGCGGCGCCATTGCGGCGCGTTCGCCCATCATGTCGGATATCCGCGCCAAGTCCGCCAAGGGACTGAAGGTTCTGGGCGTCTGCAACGGCTTCCAGATCATCACCGAGGCGGGCCTCCTGCCCGGCGCCCTGGTGCGCAATGCGCAGCTGCGCTTCGTCTGCCGCGAAGTGAAGCTGAAGGTAGAGAACAACGCGACCTTCTTCACCAACCGCATGGCCAGGGGCGCCATTGTCTCCTGCCCCGTGGCCCATGGCGAAGGCAACTACATCTGCAACGCCGAAACGCTGAAGCGCCTCGAAGGCGAGAACCGCGTCGTGTTCCGCTATGCCGAGGGCAGCAATCCCAACGGCGCGATGAACGACATTGCCGGGATCGCCAACCAGAGCGGCACGGTGATCGGCATGATGCCGCATCCCGAGAACATGATCGAGCCCCTGCACGGCAAGACCGACTGCCGCCCGCTCTTCGAGAGCCTGCTGGCGGCCTGACACCTTCAATCCAACTCAAATTCGGCGCGGGTCGATAAGCGCGCCTTCACTATCTTCGCCGTTAATCTTGGATTAACGCAAGGACATCGGGTCATATAGGGTTACTGCCGCGTTAGTGCAGAGTGTCACCAAATGGTTAGGACGGGATCATGACCAAGATCTTCAAATCGCTTCTCCCCCGGAAGAAGAAAGGCCCCTCGCCCGAGGAAGTCGAGGCGCTGGACCGCGCGACCAAGGTGCTGCAGTGGCGGGTCGAGCAGATCACCCGCGTCCAGCCCGCCGAGACGGCCCAGAAGCGGGTCGCCTGAAGGCCCGGATTTTCCCCACCGCGCGCCCGCAATGGGCATTTGAGATTCGCGGGGCGAGGCGCTAAAGCCTCCCCCCATGACGCTTCCCAACGACATCAGGATCACCCCGGAACTGGTCAAGAGCCATGGGCTCAAGCCTGACGAATACGACCGCTTCGTCACGCTTCTCGGGCGCGAGCCGACGCTGACCGAACTCGGCATCTGCTCGGCCATGTGGAACGAGCACTGCTCCTACAAGTCCTCGAAGAAATGGCTCAAGACCATGCCGACCAAGGGTCCGCGGGTCATCCAGGGCCCGGGCGAGAATGCCGGCGTCATCGACATCGGCGACGGCGATGCCATCGTCTTCAAGATGGAAAGCCACAACCATCCGTCCTTCATCGAGCCCTACCAGGGCGCGGCCACCGGCGTTGGAGGAATCCTGCGCGACGTCTTCACCATGGGGGCAAGGCCCATCGCCGCAATGAACGCGCTCCGCTTCGGCGAGCCATCGCATCCCAGGACGCGCCACCTGGTCTCCGGCGTGGTGCATGGCATCGGCGGCTACGGCAACAGCTTCGGCGTGCCCACCATCGGCGGCGAGGTGAACTTCCATCCGCGCTACAACGGCAACATCCTCGTCAATGCCATGGCCGTGGGCCTCGCCCGCGCCGACTCGATCTTCTATTCCAAGGCCAAGGGCGTGGGTCTCCCGGTGGTCTATCTCGGCGCCAAGACCGGCCGCGACGGCATCCATGGCGCCACCATGGCCTCGGCGGAATTCGACGACAAGGCCGAGGAGAAGCGCCCCACGGTGCAGGTGGGCGATCCGTTCACGGAGAAATGCCTGCTGGAAGCCTGCCTTGAACTGATGGCCTCGGGGGCCGTCATCGCCATTCAGGACATGGGTGCCGCGGGCCTCACCTCCTCCGCCGTCGAGATGGGCGCAAAGGGCGATCTCGGCATCGAGCTCGACCTCGACAAGGTCCCCTGCCGCGAAGAAGGCATGACGGCCTACGAGATGATGCTGTCGGAGAGCCAGGAGCGCATGCTCATGGTGCTGCGCCCCGAGCAGGAGAAGGAGGCCGAGGCCATCTTCCACAAATGGGGACTCGACTTCGCCATCGTGGGCAAGACCACCGACACGCTGCGCTTCGTCATCAGGCACGAGGGCGAGGTGAAGGCGGACCTCCCCATCAAGCAGATGGGCGATCAGGCGCCGGAGTATGACCGCCCCTGGGTCGAACCAAAGAAGCTGCCGCTGCTCAGTGATGTCCCTGCCCCGAACGATCTTGCGGCGGCGATCCTGAAGATCGTGGGATCGCCCGACATGTGCTCGCGCCGCTGGGTGTGGGAGCAGTACGACCATCTCATCCAGTCCAACACCGCACAGATCCCCGGCGGCGATGCCGGCGTGGTGCGCATCCGCGGCAACAAGGCCATCGCGGTCTCGACCGACGTGACGCCCCGCTATGTGGAGGCCGATCCCTTCGAGGGCGGCAAGCAGGCGGTTGCCGAATGCTGGCGCAACCTCACGGCGGTGGGGTCGCTGCCCATCGCGATCACCGACAACCTGAACTTCGGCAATCCGGAACGCCCCGAGATCATGGGCCAGTTCGTCAAGGCCATTGAGGGCATCTCGGCCGCCTGCCGCGCGCTCGACTTCCCCGTGGTCTCCGGCAATGTATCCCTCTACAACGAGACCAATGGCCAGGGCATCCTGCCGACGCCCGCCATCGGCGGCATCGGGCTGCTTGAAGATCTCACGAAAATGGCCACGCTGGCCTTCAAGTCCGCCGGCGACGAGATCCTGCTGATCGGCGGCCACGGTACGCATCTGGGCCAGTCCATCTATCTCCGCGAGGTTCTGGGACGCGAAGAGGGAGCGCCGCCGCCGGTCGACCTGGCTGTCGAGAAGCGCAATGGCGACTTCGTGCGGAACCTGATCAACACCTCGCAAGTCTCTGCCGTACATGACGTTTCCGACGGTGGACTGGGACTTGCCATCATCGAGATGGCGCTTGCCGCAAGGCTTGGCGCCAGCCTGCAGCCGCTGACCCACGAACGGCTCTTCGGCGAGGACCAGGCGCGCTATGTCGTGACCTGCGCACCTTCCGCGGCAGCGGCGATCTCGGCGGCGGGAGGCAAGGCCGGCATCGCCGTGGACCGGATCGGCCATGTGACGGCCGACGCCACGTTGAACATCGCCGGAGGGCCCTCTATATCTCTCGATCAACTCCGCTCTGCCCATGAAGGCTGGTTCCCGGCCTACATGTCAGGGGAACTGTAGGAACACGATATGGCAATGTCCGCCGCCGACATCGAGCGCTTCATCAAGGAGTCGCTGCCGGATGCGAAGGTCGAGATCCGCGACCTCGCGGGCGATGGCGACCACTATGCGGCCAATGTGATCTCCGCCGCCTTCAAGGGCAAATCGCGGGTGCAGCAGCACCAGATGGTCTATGCCGCCCTGAAGGGCCGCATGGGCGGCGAACTCCATGCCCTTGCACTCCAGACCAGCACACCAGAGGACTGACCGATGAGCGACATCAACACCTGGATCGACAATGAAGTGAAGAGCAACGACGTCGTGCTGTTCATGAAGGGCACGCCCGACATGCCCATGTGCGGCTTTTCGGGCCGCGCCACCCAAATTCTCAATCACCTTGGCGTGCCCTTCAAGGGCGTCAATGTCCTCGACTCGGACGACCTGCGCCAGGGCATCAAGAACTACACGAACTGGCCCACCATTCCGCAGCTCTACGTGAAGGGCGAGTTCGTCGGCGGTTCGGACATCATGATGGAGATGTTCCAGTCCGGCGAACTCAAGACCCTGATGAACGAGAAGGGCCTGGGCTAAACGCCCATTGCGAGAGATTTCGGAAGGCCGGGCCTCGTGCCCGGCCTTTTCCGTTTGGCTGCAGAGCTTGCTCGTGGCCGCATGCCTCCTCCGCGGGCCCGCCAATTGACCGCGGCGTGTCATTCGGGCACCCATGGTTTCCTCATCCGGATTCTTCATGGACAGCCTCAAGACCCGCGCCATTCTTGCCCTCCTGCTGACCATGATCTTCTGGGGATCGGCAGCGGTCTTCATGCGCACGCTGGCGCTAGCGCTGACGCCGGAGAATTCGCTGGCGCTGCGCTATGTCATCGTCAGTGCGATCAATGTCATCGGCCTGGCCTACCTCGGCACCTGGCGCATCCCGCGCGCCGACTGGCCGCGCTTCCTGGTCGCGGGCCTGGCCGGCATGGCCGGCTACAACTGGTTCGTGAATGCCGGCTTCGCGCTGGTCCCGGCCGGGCTCGGCACGATCATCACCATGGTCGAACCCCTGATGATCGCCCTGCTCGCAGCCCTGCTGCTGGGCGAGAAGCTCAACCGCTTCATCTTCATCGGCGTGGCCATCGCCACGCTCGGCGCCATCGTCCTGTTCTGGGAAGACCTCACCACCACGCAGGCCTCATCGGTCCCGCCGCTCGGCATCCTCTACCTGATGATCTGCTGCCTGTGCTGGGCCATCTACACCATCGTCGCCAAGCCCTTGCTTGACCGCTACGACAGCTTCACGGTGACGGCCATCACCATGCTGATCGCGGCCCCGCCCCTGATCGGCGCCGCCAACGAGCCGCTGACTGTGCTCGCTGCGCGCCTCGATCTGCGGCAATGGGCCGAACTCATCTATCTCGTCCTCGCCAGCGGCATTGGCGGAACGCTCTTGTGGAACTACGGCAGCAAGCATCTGTCGGGCACGACGGCCGGCACCTTTCTCTATCTCATCCCGGTCGTTGCCGTGGCCAGCGGCGCGCTCGTCCTCGCGGAGCCGGTGACCATCTTCATCGTGCTGGGCGGCCTGCTCATGCTGGCCGGGGTGGCGGCCGCGCAGTTCGGACCAAGCCTGTTCTCGCGGCGCTGAGCCGATGCAGGTCCAGGCCCTCATCGCCCTGCTCTTCACCGTCATCGTCTGGGGCGTGGGGCCGGTCTTCATCCGCAGTCTCTCGGTCGCCCTGGGGCCATCCGACCACATCGTCATCCGCTACACCATCGTGGCGATCATCTATGCGATCGGGCTCCTGATCCTCGGAGGCTGGCGCATCGCGCGCGCGGACTGGCCGCGACTGATGCTGATCTCCACCGTCGGGATGATCGGCTACAATCTGGGCTCTGCCTTCGGCTTCGAACTTGTCCCGGCCGGCCTGGGCAGCCTGATCATCGGGACGCAGCCCCTGCTGATCGCCGCCACGGGCGCGCTCATCGCCCGCGAAAAGCTCACACCCATCGCCATGCTTGGCCTGGCGGTCGGCTTCACCGGAACCGTGCTGCTGGTCTGGCGCGACCTTGGGCTGTCGGGCGACTCCGCCAGCTTCGTCGCCGGCAGCGTCTTCATCTTTTTCTGCGGCGTCGCCTGGGCCATCTATGTCGTCGGGGCCAAGCCGCTGATCCGGAAGTACGGTTCATACAGCATCACCGCACTCTCCATCATCATTGCCTCCCTGATCATGATCCCCATGCTGGCACGGCCTTCGACCCTCGGCACGGTCATGGCCATGACGCCACGCAACTGGCTGGACATGGCCTATATCTCGATCCTGTCGACGCTGATCGCCACCATCACCTGGAACTACGGCGCATCGCGCCTGCCCGCGGCGGCGGCGGGCGCCTTCATCTATCTGGTTCCGATCATCGGCGTTGCGGCGGGCGCCCTCATGCTGAGCGAGACGATCACGCCGGGCATGATGCTGGGCGGAACGATGATCCTGGCCGGCGTTGCCATCGCGCAATTCGGTCCCCTGCTGAAGCTCGGCGGCAAGGCGACAGCACTGGCGGCCATCCTCTTCGCGGTGACAATGTGGGGCCTGATTCCGGTGGCCATGCGCTACCTCGTGCTGGAGCTGTCGCCCCAGACGGCGATGGTGCTGCGCCTCTTTCCGGCAGGCCTCCTCGCCATCGTCATTCTCACCGCCATCGGGGTGAGGCGCATTGCGCCACGCGACTGGGTCCGCATCGCAGTCGCCGCCCTTGCCGGAAACCTCGGCTACCAGATCCTGGCCGCCTATGGCATGGAGACCGTTCCAGCAAGCTGGACCGGGCTGATCTTCGGCCTGGAGCCGGTCTTCATCGCACTATTTGCCGTTCTGCTGGCGGGCGACCGGCTGACCGGCTGGCTCATCGCCGGCATGACGGTCGCGATGATGGGTACGGCCGCGCTGATGCTGGGAAGCACCCTGCTGCCCGCCTCCGATGTCGGACTGGCGGGCCTGCTCATGGTGACGGCAAGCACCATGGGCTGGGGCATCTACACGGTGGTGATTCAGCCGGTCTCGCGGAAGTACGGATCCTTCGAAGTGGCCTGCCTCGCCATGGGCATCTCGGCGCTCCCCATGGCGCTCTTCGTGACGCCCGACATGCCGCAGGTTCTGGCGGCCATGGGCACGACCGAGTGGCTGGCGGTCGGCTTCGTCGTCGTCTTCGGAACCTTCCTGGCCACCTCGGCGTGGAACTATGCTCTTGGCCACATGGAAAGCTCGATCGCCGGGATTTTCCTCTATGTCCAGCCCATCGTCGCGGCCATCGGCGGAATCCTGCTGTTGGGCGAACAGCTGACCTGGCCGCTGCTGCTGGGCGGCAGCCTGATCATTGCCGGAGTCGGCATCGCCCAGTTCGGCCCGCATATGCGCAAAACGCGCTTGGCAGCGCCGCCAGCATCACCTAGCACTTCTCCATGACGCAAGCTCTCGCTCCCAGCCGCTGGTACTACGCGCCGGTCATTGTCGTCGTCGCGGGCTGCCTTGTGGCCATGGTCAACTTCGGCGTGCGGTCAAGCTTCGGCCTCTTCACCGCGCCGATCTCCGAGGCCAATGGCTGGCCGCGCGAGATCTTCTCTTTCGCCATGGCCATGCAGAACCTCCTGTGGGGCATTGCAACGCCAATCGCCGGCGCTCTCGCCGACCGCTATGGCGCGGCCCGCGTGCTGATGCTGGGTGCGGTGTTCTATGCCATCGGCACGCTGATGATGGCGCTGACCTCCACGCCCGTCATGTTCAATATCGGCGGTGGCATCCTGGTCGGCATCGGCGTTGCGCTGTCGTCTTTCGGAATCGTCATGGCAGCGCTGGGCCGCATCGTGCCCCCCGAGAAGCGGTCCTGGGCCTTCGGCATCGCCACGGCTGCGGGCTCCTTCGGCCAGTTCATCTTCGCGCCGCTGACCGGGGCCCTGATCGCCGCCTATGGCTGGCAGAATGCGCTTCTCGTCCTGGCAGCCTCCACGCTTGTCATCATCGTCTTCGCGCTGCCGCTGATGGTGCAGAACCGTACCGCCGGCCGGCCGCAACAGGGCGAAGCCGACATGACCATGCGCGAAGCCATCGGCACGGCCTTCGGCCATGGTTCCTATCTGCTGCTGGTGGCGGGTTTCTTCGTCTGCGGTTTCCAGCTGGCCTTCATCACCGTGCATCTGCCGCCTTATCTTGCCGAACACGGCATCTCGAAGGAGTTCGCGGGCCTTGCCATCGGCGCCATCGGCCTGTTCAACGTCGTGGGCTCGTATGTTTCGGGCATCATCGGCGGACGCGGCGAGAAGCGCATTCCGCTCAGCATCATCTATGTCTTGCGGTCTGCCGCCATCGCGGCATTCATCCTGCTGCCAATTACGCCGCTGACGACGATCATCTTCACCGCATCGATGGGATTGCTGTGGCTTTCCACCGTGCCGCTGACCATGGGCCTCGTCACCGTGATGTTCGGGACCCGCTACATGGCAACCCTCTATGGCTTTGTCTTCCTCAGCCATCAGATCGGGTCCTTCCTCGGCGTCTGGCTGGGCGGACGCCTCTACGACCAGTTGGGCAACTACGACATGGTGTGGTGGATGGGCGTGGCGCTGGGAATTTTCGCGGCCATCGTCAACATTCCGATCCGTGAGCAGCGCAACCCGAAATTCGCCTCGGCCTAGCCATGAGGGCATGGCCCGGTCACCGGCTGGCCCTGTCGCTCTTTCTGGGCGGGCTGGCCATATGGATCTCCGTGATGGCCGTGGTCATGCGCCATGCGGCGCTGCCCGCCGAGGCCAGCGGCACGATGCTGGCGGTCTTCGAACCGGGAACCACCGGTGACCAGGCCTTTGCCAGCATCACCCGCGCCGGCGCCC
>JBGSNJ010000167.1:0-2082 GCA_041739715.1 Aestuariivirga sp. | reverse complement strand
CCACCGGCCGCGCGCGCAGCGAGGACGAGCGCTGATGGCGCTGGCATCGCGGCGCCGCAGGGCAGAGGATGCGCCCTACTGGCCCGGCTTCGTCGATGCCATGGCTCAGTTGCTTCTGGTCATTACCTTCCTGCTGTCGGTCTTCATGATCGGGCAGTTCCTTCTGGCGCGTCAGATCTCGGGACAGGATTCGGCGCTGGGCCAGCTGCGCTCGCAGATCGCCGAGCTCACGCAACTGCTGGCGCTGGAAAAATCCGCCAAGGCCGAGGTAGAGGCAACCCTCGGCGCGCTGCAGGACGATCTTGCCGCAGAGAAGGCGAAGGCCGAAGATCTGTCGGCCATGCTTGCCAGCGAAAGCGAGAAGGGCTCCTCCGCAGGTTCGGCGCTCGCGGGCCTGCGCACCGCGCTCGACAAGGAGAAGACCATTTCGGCTGATGCCCTGGCCAAGGTCGAATTGCTGAACCAGCAGATCGCCGCCATGCGCCGCCAGTTGCAAACCCTCAATGCACTGCTCACCGATGCGGAAATCCGCAACAAGGCCTCCGAGGCGCAGATTGCCGATCTCGGCAAGCGGCTCAACACGGCCTTGGCCCAGCGCGTGCAGGAACTGACCCGCTATCGTTCGGAGTTCTTCGGCCGCCTGCGCCAGATCCTGTCGCAACGCTCCGATATTCTCGTCGTCGGTGACCGCTTCGTGTTCCAGGCAGAAGTGCTCTTCGAGAAGGGCAAGGCCAATCTCAATCCTGAAGGCCAGCGCGAGATGCTGACGCTGGCGGATGCGCTGAAGCAATTGGAGAAGGAAATCCCGTCCGACATCGCCTGGGTGCTGCGCGTCGACGGGCATACCGACATCGATCCCATTCAATCGCCCGAGTTCAGGTCCAACTGGGAATTGTCGGCGGCCCGCGCCATCGCGGTGGTGAATTTCCTGATCGACAACGGCGTGTCGCCGCAGCATCTGGTCGCCGCGGGATTCGGCGAGTTCCAGCCCATCGATCCGGGTTCGACCGAAGAGGCCAAGTCACGCAACCGGCGCATCGAGCTCAAGCTGACGGAGCGCTGAACTGCAGCTTGGCCAGCCGCGCATAAAGCGGGCTGCTCTTGATCAGATCCGCATGTGTGCCTTCAGCCACCAGCTTGCCCTGTTCAAGCACGAGAATGCGATCGGCATTGCGCACGGTCGCCAGGCGATGGGCGATCACCAGCGTGGTCCGGTTGGCGGTCAACCGGTCGATCGCCTCCTGGATGAAGGCCTCGCTCTCGGCATCGAGCGCGCTGGTGGCTTCATCCAGAAGCAGGATGGGCGTGTTGCGGAGAATGGCCCGGGCAATGGCGATGCGCTGGCGCTGGCCGCCGGACAGCGTCACGCCGCGCTCGCCCACTTCGGTGTCATAGGACTTGGGCAGGCGCTCGGCGAACTCGTCGACGCGCGCGGCCCGTGCCGCGGCAATGAGTTCCTCCGGGCTCGCCTCGGGCTTGCCGAAGCGGATATTGTCCAGCACGGTTCCCGCGAAGATCACCGTTTCCTGGGGGACCACGGCGATGCGGCGGCGCACCTCCGCCGGATCGGCGGCGCGGACATCCACGCCATCGACCAGGATGCTGCCCTGCTGCGGATCGAAGAAGCGCTGGATCAGGGAGAAGATCGTAGTCTTGCCTGAGCCCGAGGGGCCGACAATGGCCACCGTCTCACCGGGCGTGACCGCGAAGGACACGGCCGAGAGCGCTGCCACATCCGGACGGGTCGGGTAATGGAACGTCACCCTGTCGAGGGCCACTTCGCCCAGCGGGGGCTGAGGCAGGGCCACGGGGGAGGGCGGCGGCGCGATGCCCGGCTTTTCGTCCAGAAGTTCGGAGATGCGTTCAGCGGCGCCGGCGGCCAGCTGCACCTCGCCCCAGACCTCGGAGAGCTGGCCCAGCGAGCTGGCCGCCAGGATCGCGTAGATCAGGAACTGTGACAGCGTGCCGCTGGTAAGATTGCCGTTGAGGACTTCGCTGGCGCCATACCAGAGCAGCAGCACGATGGAACCGAGCGCCACGCTGATGATGGCGGCCGTCAGCACGGCGCGGGCAAGGGTCCGG
>JBGSNJ010000156.1:0-19565 GCA_041739715.1 Aestuariivirga sp. | reverse complement strand
GCCAGCAGGTCCAGGTCCACCTGGCTGCGCCCGGAATGAAGATCGAGCGCACCTTGCGCCAGCTTCACCATCTTTCCGAAACCGCCCGCGATGGTCACCCGCGGCACGGGATGCTCGCGGAGATACTTCAGCAGGCCGCCGGCAAAATCGCCCATGTCGAGCATCGCTTCCAGCGGGAGGCCGTAGTACGCCCGCACCGCATCCTCGGACGTGGAACCCGTGCAGCCCGCCACGTGCTGCAACCCCATGGCCCGTGCGACGTCGACACCCCGGTGAATCGAGGCAATCCAGGCGGCGCAGGAGAAGGGATGAACAATACCGGTCGTGCCCAGGATGGAAAGTCCACCGATGATGCCGAGGCGCGGATTCCAGGTCTTCTCCGCCAGCAGCTTTCCTCCGGGAATGGCAATCTCGACATCGACATCGCTGCCACCCTGCTCGCGGATCACGGCCTCAATCAACTGGCGCGGCACGGGATTGATTGCGGGCTGCCCCGGCGGGATCGGCAATCCCTCGCGGGTGACCGTGCCCACCCCCTCGCCTGCGAAGAAGCGAATTCCGGGCCCTCCCATCCTGACGGTGACGACCACCATTGCGCCGTGTGTGACATCGGGATCATCGCCCGCATCCTTGACGATGCCAGCCCGGGCAAAGCCATCACCCAGTTCTTCGAGGGCCAAGGCAAAGCTCGGGGTTTCGCCCTTGGGAAGCGTGATGGAAACCGGGTCCGGAAACCTGCCACTGCGCAATGCCGCAAAAGCTGCCTTCGCTGCCGCGGTTGCGCATGCACCCGTCGTCCATCCGCGCCTTAACTCGCCTACGGGCTTCTCTAATCGCATCGGCCCACTGTATAAGGGACGCGATGGCATCGGGACCAACAAAATCCGTGGAACACTGGGTGGATACCCGGGACGGCGCGACCGGCTTCGCCCGACTCGACGCCGAACCCTTTCCGGTTTTCGAGCCCGGCTGGGTCTGGCTCGTCGGCGCGGGCCCGGGCGCACCTGGCCTCATGTCGCTCCTTTGTTATCACGCCCTGCAGAACTGCGATGTGGTCGTCTACGACGCCCTGGTGAACCCCGACATCCTGCGCTGGGTGCGTACCGGGGCCGAACTTGAATATGCCGGAAAGCGTGGCGGAAAGCCTTCCCCCACCCAGCGGGACATCACGCTGCGCCTGATCGACCTGGCGCAGGCGGGAAAGCGGGTGCTGCGCCTCAAGGGCGGCGATCCCTTCATGTTCGGTCGAGGCGGCGAGGAATGCCAGAACCTGGCCGGCGCGCATATTCCTTTCCGCGTGGTGCCCGGCATTACCGCCGGCGTTGGCGGCCTGGCCTATGCCGGCATGCCGGCCACGCACCGCGACACAAACCATTCGGTGATCTTCCTCACCGGCCATGACGCCTCCGGCCGCATGCCGGCAAACGTGAACTGGGAGGCCGTCGCCAAGGCTTCGCCGGTGATTGTCATGTACATGGCCGTCAAGCACCTGAGCGAGATCGCGGTGGCACTGCTGGCCGGCGGGCGGGCGCCCGACGATCCCGTCACGATCCTGTCCAATGCCTCCATGCCGCAGCAGCAGGTGGCCACGACAACCCTTGCAGGTGCCGGGGACTTCATCCAGAAGAATGATCCACCCACCCCGGCCCTGGTTGTGGTTGGCCATGCCGCCGACTGGCGCGCCATGCTAGACTGGTACCGTGGCGGCCTGCGGGAGAACCGGATTGGCTAAGGCCCTCGTGATCGCGGCCCCCTCATCGGGCTGCGGCAAGACGGTGATCACCCTTGGCCTGCTGCGCGCTCTTCGCCATCGCGGCCTGAGGGTCGCATCGGCCAAGGTCGGTCCCGACTACATCGATCCCCGCTTTCACGAAGCGGCCACTGGCCGGCCCTGTTTCAACCTCGACCCCTGGGCGATGGACAAGGCACAGATCTGTACCCTGCTTCGGAGTCTTTCCGGTGACGCCGACATCATCGTCATCGAAGGGGTCATGGGCCTCTTCGACGGACCGGATGGCGCGGCCGGTTCGACAGCAGACTTGGCATCCAGCCTGGGACTGCCCGTCATCCTCGCCGTCGATGCCCGGCACCAGGCGCAATCCGCCGCGGCCCTGGTACACGGCTTCTCCACCTTTCGCCCGGACGTCTCGGTGGCAGGGGTATTGCTCAACCGCGTCGCCAGCGACCGCCATGCCGCGATTCTGCATGGCGCGCTGGGACACAAGGTTCTCGGCACGCTGCGGCATGACGACTCACTCGTACTCCCATCGCGGCACCTCGGGCTGGTGCAAGCAGAAGAGAATCAAGATCTTGAAACTTTTATTGAAACTGCCGCCTTAGCCGTTGCACGTGAAACAGTTCTTGACAGGATTCTCGAGATTGCAGGTCAACTCGTTGACGAATCAGTGATTCGGGAAGCGCTGCCCCCTTTGGGACAACGGATCGCCATTGCCCGCGACTCGGCCTTCGCCTTTGCCTACCCGCATCTTCCGCACCAGTGGCATCGGTCGGGGGCAAGCCTCAGCTTCTTTTCGCCTCTGGCAAACGAGCCAGCCGAACCCGACGCGGATGCCATCTTCCTTCCCGGAGGCTATCCAGAGCTCCATGCCGCACGGCTCTCGGCAAATACCGCATTCCTCGCCAGCCTCCGCACGTCCAGGGGCCTCATCTATGGCGAGTGCGGAGGATATATGGTTCTCGGCGAAGCGCTGGTCGATGCCAGGGGCACGTCCCATGCCATGGCTGGCCTCTTGCCGGTGGTGACGAGTTTCGCCAAACGCAAGCTCCATCTCGGCTATCGCCAGCTGACCCCCGAACCCGGAGCGCCGTGGTCGTCGCCGCTGCGCGGTCACGAATTCCACTACTCGTCCATTGTCCACGAAGGGGCAGCTGACCGGCTCTTCTCGGCAAGGGATGCAGCCGGACGGGATCTTGCTCCAATGGGGCTGCGCCGCGGCAAGGTCATGGGCTCCTACGCGCACGCCATCTGCGAGGCCTCCTGATGGCCAGGGCGATCATGCTCATGGGAACGGGGTCGGACGTCGGCAAGTCGCTGATCGCGGCAGGTCTCTGCCGGGCCTTTGCCCGGCGCGGACTGAGGGTCCGCCCCTTCAAGCCGCAGAACATGTCGAACAATGCCGCCGTCACGGCCGAAGGCGGAGAAATCGGCCGGGCTCAGGCCCTTCAGGCGCGCGCGGCAGGCATAGCCCCGTCTGTTCACATGAATCCAATCCTGCTGAAGCCCGAAACCACGACCGGCGCGCAAGTCATTGTGCAGGGACAGCGGCAGGCCACGATGGCCGCACGCGATTACTTCCGCAACCGCCCCCGGTTCATGCCCGCCATTCTCGACAGTTTCAGGAAGATGGCAGCTGAAGCCGACCTTGTTATCGTTGAGGGTGCTGGCAGCCCGGGCGAGATCAACCTCCGCGACGGCGACCTCGCCAACATGGGATTTGCGGCGGCGGCCAATGTGCCGGCAATCCTCATCGGGGACATTCACCGCGGCGGAGTCATCGCCTCGATCGCCGGCACCTTCGCAATCCTGCCTCCCGAGGATCGAAACCGTCTAAAGGCTTTCTTGATCAACAAGTTCCATGGCGACCCTGAACTGTTCTCTGAGGGCCGCGCCTTCCTGGAGACGCAAACCGGAACGCCTTGCCTCGGTATCCTGCCGCATTTTGCGGAGGCCAGCGCTTTGCCGGCGGAAGATGCAGTGGCCTTGCAGGAAGTCCTCGCAACCAACTCAGGTCATTGCAGGATTTCGGTTCTTCGCCTGCCGCGCATCGCCAATTTCGATGATCTCGACCCGTTGCGTCACGAAGCGGGTGTCTCCGTCACCTTCGTCAATCCGGGCGAGGTCATCCCCGCCGAGAGCCGGCTGGTCATTATCCCGGGCTCTAAATCCACAATGGCCGATCTCGCGGCTCTGCGCCGCGAGGGCTGGGATGTCGACCTGAAGGCTCACGCCAGGCGCGGCGGTCTCGTGCTGGGACTCTGCGGCGGCTTCCAGATGCTGGGCCGCTTAATCCACGATCCCCTCGGACTTGAGGGCAATGCCGGTACCGCAGAAGGCCTGGCCATGCTTGATGTCGAGACCCGCCTCATCCCTGACAAGACCCTTACCCTAGCGACGGGCACTCATGTGCCGACCGGAACGGCGATTTCAGGTTACGAGATCCACCTGGGCATCACCGATGGGCCAGACTGCTCCCGCCCCTTTGCGATGATCGGCGACCGGCCTGACGGAGCGCGATCGCCGTCTGGCCAGGTGACCGGGACCTATCTCCATGGCTGCTTTGCCAGTGATGGCTTCAGGGCGGCCTTCCTGCAAAGCCTCGGCGCCGAAGCGTCAGCGCTGCGCTTCGAGGACCGCGTCGAGCGGACCCTCGACGCTCTGGCCTCCCATCTCGAGACCCACCTCGACCTCGACAGACTGCTGGCCATGGCAGAGCCGGTCTGATGTGGGCCTTCCCAGCCTTCGCCGCGGCTGCCCTTGCTCTCTTCATCGAGCGACTGGTCGGCTACCCTACATATCTTCTCGATCGTATCGGCCACCCTGTGATCTGGGTCGGCAAGCTCATCTCGTGGCTGGACGCCCATCTGAACCGAAACGCCCTTTCGCCTGCCGACGGGCGGCTTCGGGGCGTGCTGGCGCTCGTCGTCATCATCGCCGCTGCATTGATTCCTGCCTGGTTCATCTCCCATCTGCTGGGGTTTTGGCGCAATGGCTGGGCCATCGAAGCCCTTCTCGCCACCAGCTTGATTGCCCAGAAGTCGATGCGGGATCACGTGCTTGCGGTCTACCGTGGCCTGTCCTCGTCACTGGCCGAAGGGCGCCGCACCGTGGCGCATATCGTCGGTCGCGACCCGGCCCGTCTGGACGAGAGCGGGGTGGCCCGCGCCGCACTCGAAAGCCTGGCCGAGAACACGTCAGATGGCATCGTTGCGCCGGTCTTCTGGTTTGCGCTTCTGGGCCTTCCCGGCATCGCCGTCTACAAGGCCGTGAACACAGCGGATTCGATGATCGGCCACAAGTCGGAACGGCATCTGCATTTCGGCTGGGCGGCCGCGCGCTTCGACGACCTGATCAACCTGCCCTGCTCCCGCCTCACCGGGGTCCTGTTCGCCGCCTCCCAGGGCAGACGGTTTGGCGACATCGTCGACGTCATGCGGCGCGATGCACCAAAGCACCAGTCGCCCAATGCCGGGTGGCCCGAAGCCGCCATGGCGGCTGCACTCGAGATCAGACTGGGCGGTCCGCGCTTCTATAACGGTGAGCGGCTCGACCTTGCCTGGATGGGGGAAGGCCGCAGCGATCTTACCCGTATCGATATCCGACGCGGCCTCAAGGTCTATGGCCGCGCGATGACCATTCTGCTCATCGCGCTGGTGCTTTTGTCGCTGGTGTCTTGAGGGTCAACGGCAAGCCGGCAGCCACGAAGTGAACGGCGTCCGCCACGGCCGCCACCTTCTGATTGGCCAGCCCTTGCATGTCCCGAAAGCGGCGCGACAGGGCGTTCTCCGGAACGATGCCCATGCCCACTTCGTTCGAGACGAGAATGACGTGTCCCGAAACCCTCCCCAAGGACGCGCAGATGAGGTCGATCTCGGACGCAACATCGCGGTCGCGGAACATCAGATTGCTGATCCACAGCGTCAGGCAGTCGATGAGAACGACAGGACTTCCGCAGGCAGCTAGCGCTTCGGTCAGAGCCACAGGCGCCTCGATGGTCTGCCAGCCTTCCCCGCGCCGCGTCTTGTGCTGGTCGATCCGAGACTGCATTTCGCCGTCGAAGGCTTCCGCAGTGGCGATGTAGGTTCGGAGCGGACCAGACCTTTCGGCCAGTTCTTCCGCAAAGCGGCTCTTGCCCGATCGCGCGCCGCCCAGCACCAAAGTGACCTGCCTCACGGCTTCACCGGCGGAATGCGGGCGATGAAATGCCCCCGCATGCGGTCAGGCCAAAGCCGGAACGGTACCTCGCCCGTCCCGCTCTCGCCGTGGGCTTGGAACCAGTCCAGTATGGCATCGGCCTGTGCCCTGCTCGGTTCGTGGTCTCCGGTAAAGTAGGTGAAGCGCTGATCATCCTGCAGGATCACGCTGCAATGCCGCTTGCAGTTCCACAGGCAGGCCTGCGTCTGCAGCGCTACAGAGGCCATGCCGCGGGCCTGAAGCGCCTCCGACATGTGCGCAATCAATGTCTCGCCGCCGGTCCGCCCGTCGGGTCCGGTTTTCTCGCCCGCCGAATAGCGGCAGGTGGTACACATTACGATGGCACGCATCGGGTTCCGTTCAGGGATTGTCAAGACCGGTGCCTTCAATGTAGGCAAAGACAGGGCCTGTCAACGCGAAGAAACCGGCATGAAATTCTCCCGTATCGCCTTCCTGGCGTCCGACTCGCCCGAAGCCCGCAAAGCCGTCGGCCGCCTCACCAGGCGCCATGGCAACGCCGATCCGGACAGCGCCGATGTCGTGGTGGCCCTCGGCGGTGACGGGCACATGCTGCAGATCCTGCACCGCTTCGTGTCGACCGGCACGCCGATCTACGGCATGAACCGCGGAACGATCGGCTTCCTGATGAACGACTTTCAGGACAACCATCTCCCTGAGCGGCTGCAAGCCGCCGAAATGACCACCATTCATCCCCTCCGAATGGTAGCGCGGGACGAGGCCGGAAAGACCCACAGAGCCATCGCTTTCAACGAAGTCTCGATGCTCCGCCAGCGGCATCAGGCAGCCAAGCTCGGCATTGCCGTCGATGGCAAGCCGCGCATGGACGAACTCATCTGCGACGGCCTGCTGGTGGCCACGCCGGCCGGCAGCACGGCCTACAATCTCTCCGCCCATGGGCCGATCCTGCCGATCAATTCGCAGCTCCTCGCCCTGACGCCGATCAGCGCCTTCCGGCCGCGCGGCTGGCGCGGTGCCATCCTGCCGCATCAGGCGAAGGTGACCATCACGATCCACGAGGCCGAAAAGCGTCCGGTCGCCGCGGTGGCCGATCACGTCGAGGTGCGCCACGTGCGCGAAGTCGAGATTGCCGAGGACCGCAAGCGCTCCGCCAAGATCCTCTTCGACCCCGGCCACAGCCTGGCCGAACGCGTGCTGCGCGAACAGTTCCGCTTCTGATGCCTGCGCCCATGGAGGTGGCCCCTGCAATGAAGGACCGTTTCGATACCACAGGCTGTGCCGCCGTGATGAAAGCTGTCGTGACCACCGGCAACGGCGGTTACGATAAGCTCGTCTATCGGGATGTGCCGGTTCCCGTAGCCGGACCGGATGAAGTTCTGGTTCGCGTTCTGGCGGCAGGCGTGAACAACACAGACGTAAACACCCGGCTTGGATGGTACTCCGCCAGCGTGAGCGACGGTACCGGGGCCATTCCAATGAGCGAAGGAGGCGATCGACCGGATGGCGGCTGGAACGCGGCAACGCCGTTTCCATTCATTCAGGGAACCGATTGCTGCGGACGGGTTACTGGCGCGGGCGACGAGGCTGGAACACATCTGATCGGCAAGCGCGTGCTTATCCGCGCCTGCATGAGGCCACACGGTTTCGGCAGCTACGAGAACATCTGGATGGCATCGGACTTTGACGGCGCATTCGCAGAGTACGTGAAGGTTCCCGCTCGAGAGGTCTTTCCGGTCGAATGCCGGTGGACGGATGTCGAACTCGCCACGATCCCCTGCTCCTATGCGACGGCAGAGAACATGCTCCATCGTGCAAATCTGCAGGAAGGCCAGCATGTGCTGATCACCGGCGCTTCCGGCGGTGTAGGCTCTGCAGCAATTCAGTTGGCCCGGCGGCGCGGGGCTCACATCACGGCCATCACGTCTGCCGACAAGATCGAAGCCATCCGGCAGCTCGGCTGTGATCAGCTCCTTACCCGGGACACCGATCTGCTGATGGCACTAGGGGAGGAATGCATTGATTTGGTCGTCGACAACGTGGCGGGCTCTGGCTTCGGATGCCTGATCAAGCTGCTCAAGCGCGGAGGCCGCTATGTTTCGTCCGGAGCGATCGCCGGTCCCATCGTCGAATTCGATATGCGCGACCTGTACTTGAAGGACATTGCGCTGATCGGCTGTACGGCCTGGGATGAGCCGGTCTTTCCGAACCTCGTCAGCTACATCGAACAGAGTCAGATCAGGCCGCTGGTTGCCAAGGTCTTTGCGCTCGAGGACATCGCCCTGGCACAGCAGGAATTCATGGATAAGCGGCACGTCGGTAACTTCGTGCTGGTGCCACCGGGCGTTTAGGCAGCGCGTACCAGATCTGCTTTGAGCCGTTTTGCGATCACGCGGGCTCGGTCGGCAGCAAATCGGCCGACATATTCGAGATGACGGGTGCGCTCCTTGAGCGGCATGGATTCGTAGCGGGTCATGAGCGCCTCGATCACCCGGCGGCCAAAATCCTCCGCATTGAGGGTTACGCCCTCTTCGGCTTCTTCCGCAGAGACGTCGCAGGCTGCCTGCAGAATCCAGTAGCAGCTCTGCGGCAGGCCTGACTTTGCATGCAGTCCGCGGAAACCGGTCAATCCCTTGCCGCGCATCAGGCCGCGGGCCCGCTGCAGCGGCACATCGGCCAGATGCGCCAAGGCACGCTCGACCACATGCATCTCGCCAAGGCAGGCGGCACGCACGATGATGGATGTCGTGAGCATGGACTTGCTCACAAGGAAAGCGACCAGCTTTGCCAATTCGACGTCGGTGGCTTCGATCAGAATGCGCAGCACGGCATTCTCTTCGGCGTCGTGCACGAGCTCGACGGCGTCATTGGCCGGAAGCCAGCCGCGTTCCGCCATCAGCTGATGCATCCGGTTGGAGGCGCGCTTGGCCTGCATGATGCGGATATCGAGCGGCAGGTCCGGGCAAGCGAGCAGCTTCTCGGTCATGTCGCCGGCATGGCCGAAGCGCGCGTAGAGCGCGTGATACTGCTGATCATCCAACTGGATCTCGGGATTTTCGAAGAGCAGAAGGCAGACGTTGAGCGGAAGCGACTTCACGGCATAGGCCACCGCCTCGTCACTGACGTCCGCACGCATGATGACGGTCGACTGGCGGGCCGCGTCACCCACGCGCAACACGGCCAGCATGTGCCAGTGATTGAGCGCCGGCGTTGCCGCAAGGAAGGGCAATGCGACCTCGTCGTCGTCAGAAACGATGGAGAACAGGACGTCGGCATGAATTTCGGGCACGTCGGCCAGCGCCGTGGCAAGGCATCGGCGGACGTCCGACACGGGGTCTACGGCTAGCTTCAGCACGACGGGTACCACCTGGTCGTGTTCGGCCTTGGCGACACCGTCTCGTGCAAGGAAGGCGGCGAGCTGCCGCGCCAGAACCAGGCGCTGGGCAACCGGGCCATTTTCGATCACGTCATCGAAGATGCTGGTATCGAGTCCAAAACCGGGTTCGTCTTTCAAGGCAATCGTCCCACCTTCGGCATCATGAAGAGGAACCGTGCCACTCAAGATTTAAGATTTGGTTCACCACGGCTGTTAAGGAGTTGCTAACGCCTGTGGCGACGGGAGTTGGCTCAATCCTGCAGGGCCGATGCCCCCGATGGGGTCGTGACCGGGCTCACCTTCATGGCCTCCCCCGCCTTTCCGCGGATATCTTCCGGACGTTTCAACCGCCGCCAGAAGGCAAAGCCGGCAAGTGCGGCATAGACCAGGGCATTGAAGGCCAGGAAGCCGCCCCCGCCCATCGACTGCATGAACTGGCCCACGGTCAGAGGTCCGAGAATCGAGCCAAGCCCATAGAGCAGCACCAGCTTCGCCGAGGCGCCCAGGATCTGCTCCTTCACGAGATGGTCATTGGCATGAGCGATCACCAATGAATAGAGCGGCAGCGACAGCGTGCCAAAGATCGTGACCATGCCGATGAAGAGCACCGGCGTGAAACCGTCGGTCAGCATTGTGAGGGCCGCGATGACCGCGCTGACGGCACTCAGCATCATGATCACGGTGCGGCGGTCGATACGGTCCGAGATCCATCCGATTGGATACTGCGAGAAGATCACCCCGATCGGAGGCAATGCCATCATGATCGAGACATAGACAAGTGCCAGGCCCTGCGTGAGCCCGAAGACAGCGCCCATGGCAAAGAAGCCACTCTGCGCCAGTCCGCAGGCGAAAGCGCCAACGACGGCGAGGGGCGACGCCCGCCAGACCTCCTCGATGCTCACCGGCCTCGCTCCCTCGATGCTTGGCGCCTCGGCGGGCAAAAGGATCAGCGGCACTAGCGACAACGACAGCAGTGCCGAAACGATAATGAAGCGCGCGAAGCCCGACGTATCCGTCACGTTGAGCAGCAGTTGGCCCGCCCCAAGCGCGCCATAGGTGACAATCATGTACATGGACAACATCTGGCCGCGGTTGCGGTTCGACGACGCGCCATTGAGCCAGCTTTCGCAGACGATGAAAAGGCCGGACGTGCACAGTCCCGAGACAAAGCGCATGGCCAGCCAGAACGGCGCATTGACCCATAGCGGCATGAGCAGCACTGCCGTCGAGACGATGGAGGCGAGTCCGGCAAAGGCGCGGACATGCCCCACGCTCTGCACCAGGCGGGGCGTGATGAAGGAGCTGACCAGCAGGCCGGCCGCATAACCCGACATCACAAGACCGGTCACGTCAGGTCCGAAATCGGAGGACTGCGCGATCACCGCAACCAATGACCCGTGCAGGCCATGGCCGATGCAGAGCAGACCGACACAGACGAGGAGTATCCAGATGGAATAGTGCGCCATCCGTCACCTTTGCGCCAGATTCGGGGGCAAGGCCAAGTGACTGGCGCGCAATATCAGGCGATGATTCCGGCCTGGCGCAGCTTGAATTCGAGAATATCGCGATCGAGAGGCGTCATCAGTACATCTGCTGCACCTTCGATGATCGACTGACCGATGACATCGGTGTCCGGCGTCTCGGCGTATAGGAACACCACCGGCGGGCGCCCATTCCCGCTGCGCTTGAGGCGCTTCATGAGTTCATGAGGCTGCACCCCGGGGGCAGCTGCGGCGACCATGACGACTTCGGGAGCATTGTCATTGCAGAACTTCAATGCTTCGTCAGCGGCAGAAGCCCGAGCGGCATCGATCCCGAGGGCATCGAGCATGGCCAGGAGATTGCGCTGCGACGCTCCGTCTTGATCAATCAGCAGACATCTTGTCATGTCTACAAATCCTTCCAGCTTCATCGGATCGCCATCCCCGCCGTACCCGTATCCGACTCCTGCGCCCCCCATGGTTAACGAGGTATTAATGGTGTTATCCACAGCTTCTCCACAAGACCTAACGCCATGTATTGAATGCATTATCTGACTATTCACTGGCGTTTATCAACAATGGCGGAATTGCGGCGTTCCGGCCCTGTTCACGACTCGCCACGCGACTCACCGCGGCGCATCACTAAACCCAGAATTGCAACGGGTGATCGCCGCGCCTATGCCGGGCGGCGCATGCGCCAAGCCTCTGTCACGGTGGCGTATTCGCTGTAGCCCAGCCTGGCGATCGGACGCATGGCGGCCGTATTGACGCGCCCGTCCTCGATGTAGCGGTCATCGATATGGATGCCGATCACCCGTCCAATTACCATGTGGTCGTTCTCGCGCCCCTCGTCGTCCGGCAGCGCCACGACCTTGAACAGGCGGCATTCGAGACAGACCGGGCTTTCACCCACCCGCGGTGCCTTGACCAGACGGCATGGCGCCCTGGTCAATCGCGCCAGTTCGAACTCGTCGACATGCGCAGCGACATGCGCCGAGGTGGCATTCATGGCTTCACGCAGATCATAGGTGGCAAGGTTGACTGCAAACTCGCCCGTCGCCTCGACATTCCGCAACGTGTCCTTTGGCGGACCGATGCCGAAAGCCACGTAATGCGGCGCCTGCGCCATGGCATTGAAATAACTGAATGGCGCTAGATTTGGAATGCCATCCGCCGAAAGGCTCGAGATCCAGCCGATGGGACGCGGCGCCACAAGCGCCTTGAACGGATCCTGCGGCAGACCGTGGTCATTCGCCACCGCGTCATAGAACATGTTGCAGGCTCCGCAACAGGGCCGGCAGGTCGGCGATACTGTCGATGGTATGGTCAGCCAGATGGGCAATGTCGCCATGGGCTGCATTGCCGGACAAGACAGCAATGGCCAGTCCCGCCTCGCCTTTGCGGGCCTCTTCCATGTCATGCGGATTGTCGCCCACCATGGCGATCGCGGATGTGGGCAATCCCGTGATGTCGGCAAAACGCCGGACCATCTGGCCCGAAGGCTTGGCCACCGGCACCGTATCGGCGCCGATGATGTCATCGAAATGATGCAGCACGCCGGCGTGGCTCATGTGGCTGCGCGCAGAGACATGGCTGTCGTTGGTTCCCACGCCCAGCCGCATGCCCATTGACCGGAGTTCGGCAAGCAACGGATCGAGTGGCAACAGCGGATGCAGCGCGGCCGTCACCATATGCGTATAGTCATTGTCCAGCATCCGTGTCTTTTCCGCGATGCCGGCGGCGTCGAGTTCCGGCCACCACGCCTCCGCCAATTGCCGCGTGGTTCCGGCAGCGATGATCGAATTGGCGCGAAACGATCCCGTCGCAGCGTCATAGCCCACCTTCTCCATCATGTCCGTGGCGCCCTGCTCGTCGACATCGAAGATGTCTGCCAGAATATGCCGGTAGATCGGCACCCAGGTGCGGTTCACGTCGATGAGGGTGCCGTCCTTGTCGAACAATAGGCCGCGGATGCGCATCAGCCGGTCCAACGCGTGGTCAGCGCCAAGGGATCCGGCCGGGGCCGGTCTTCCAGCGGCACGGAGGGCGTTCCCAGATAGATCAAGCCGGCCACCTTCTCGTGCGGGGCGAGGCCCATCAGCTTTGCGACTTCTGTATCATAGGCAATCCAGTCGGTGTTCCATTGGCAGCCAATCCCGAGTGCCGTCGCTGCCAGCAGCATGTTCTGGCATACGGCGCCGGCCGAAAGCACTTGCTCCCAGACCGGGATTTTCGGATGGTCCGAGGCGGTCGAGACGACGGCGATCACCGTCGGGGCGCGCAGCAGCATGCCCTGGACGAAGGACAGCGAGCTTTCCCCGTGATCGGGATTGAGTTCCTGCCAACGCGCTCTCAGGGCCGCACCGAAGCGTTCGCGTGCCGATCCCTCGAAGACGATGAAGCGCCAGGGGTTGAGCTTGCCGTGATCGGGCACCCGCACTGCGCAGCGGAGGATTTCGGCCAATTGATCCGGACGAGGGCCCGGCTCTCCCATCGCCTTGGCCGAGGCAGACTTGCGGGAGTGAAGAAGGGCCAGAATGCTGGAGGTATCGTTGAGTTGCGACATGGTCCCGGTAATGTGGCGGGGGCACTGCGAAAAGGCAATGGTTTCAATTGCGGCAAACCCATTAACCCCAAATTAAGGATGCCGTTGCCGCCCCGGGGCCGGCGTGGTTGCTTGTATGGGCCGACCGGACTGGTCGGGGGAGTTGGGACGAAGGGGACTGCAAACTTGCACGACTTCAGCACCCGTGCAGGCCATGACCGCCATCACCGCCGCGCCGCAAGGGCCGCAGCAGTGGTGGCGGTTCTTCTTTTCGTCGCAGCGATCACCCTGCTTGCGCCGGCCATCGCCTCCTCCGCGCAGCCCGACTCAGTCGAGATCTCGGGCGTTCCTCAGGCCGCCGAGGAGCTCTTCGCCGAAGCCATGGCCGAACATGACATCGCCATCGAGATCGTGCCCCCCGGAAGGGAGGGCCTGGAACTGACGGCGCGCTTGACCGATGATGGCGGCCTCATCGAGCGCGCCATCTCCTGGACCATCATGACGCCCAATGGAGACACCGTTTACGCTGGCGAGGCACCTGAAGCAGCGATAGCGACACCGCCCGGCGACTATGCCGTCTCCATCCGCTACGGCGCGGTGCGGCTCAACAGCATGGTGACACTGCTTGAGGGGAACCGGCTCATGGTAAGCTACGTGCTCCACGCTGGCGCCATCCGCATTCTTCCGCGCGTTCAGAACATTGTTGCCCCCGGTGCCGCGCCCGACAGCCGCATCTACTCGCTCGAAGGCCGCCAGAGCGGCAGGCTTGTCGCGATCAGTACCGTGCCAGGCGAAGTCGTCCGCGTTCCGGAGGGCCTCTACCGGGTCGAAAGCGCCTTCGACGGAGGCAATGCCAGGGCCTCGACGGAGGTGCGGGTGAAGGCCGGCCGCATGAGCGCAGTGGAGATCGATCACAAGGCGGGTGTAGCCCGTCTTTCCTATGTCGGCGCCCCGGACGCTCCTGTCCTGTGGCAGCTTGTCGACGCCAAGGGGCAAGCGGTGCTTGCCGTCGAAGGCTTGAGCGCCCATGCGGTGCTGCTGCCCGGAACCTATACCGCCAGCGCCCGGATCAATGGCGAGACCCTAACCGCCACTTTCGGCATTGCTGCAGGCGAAACGCGCGATATCATCCTCGGAAACTGAGGAACGCCCCATGACCGGTACGATGAAGGCTGCGGTACTCCGCACGATCGGCACGCTTCTGAAAATCGAAACTCTGCCGATACCCGAGCCAGGCCCTGGCGAGGTCCTGATCAAGGTTCACGCCTGCGGCGTCTGTCACTCCGATCTTCATGCGGTCGAAGGAGACTGGACTCCCCTACCGAACCTTCCGCTGATCCCTGGTCACGAGGTGGTGGGTGAAGTGGCGGCTCTGGGTGCCGGCGTCGATCACCTCGCGCCGGGCCAGCGCATCGGCGTTCCCTGGATGTATTCGGCCTGCGGCCACTGCGAATTCTGCCTGTCGGGGATGGAGACGATCTGCCTCGCCGCCGAAGCGACGGGCTATTCGAAGCCCGGCGGCTATGCCGAATACATGGTCGCCGACGCGGCCTTCTGCGGGCGGATCCCCGATGGCGCTGACGCCTATGAGATCGCACCCATCCTCTGCGCCGGTGTCACCACCTATCGCGGACTGAAGCGCACCGGTGCCCGGCCGGGCCAGTGGGTGACCATGATCGGTATCGGCGGCCTGGGGCACATCGCCGTGCAATATGCCCGCGCCATGGGACTGCGCGTCGCTGCCGTGGATGTCTCCACCGCCAAACTCGACCATGCGAAGACACTTGGCGCCGAGATCGTGGTCAACGCCGCCAAAGCCGATCCTGGTACGGAGATCAGGCGGCTCATCGGCGGCAGCCATGCCGCGGTCGTCACGGCGGTGTCATCCCGCGCCTTCGAGCAGTCCGTGAGCGTCCTGCGCAATGGTGGAACGGTCTGCTGGATCGGACTGCCGGGCGGCAAGCAGGACGATATCCGCATGACTATCTCCGGGATCGTCAACGGGGAAATGTCGGTGCGCGGGTCCAACGTCGGCACCCGCCAGGACCTGCAGGAGGCCATCGACTTTGCAGCCCGAAGCCTGGCACGCGCCACGATCACGACCGAGCCCCTTGAGAACGTGAACGCCATCTTCGCCCGCATGAAGAAGGGCGAAATCACCGGCCGCGTGGTCCTGAAGCTTGCCTGATCACTTGAACAGGACGAGGCTTGCGGCGAGCGCGCCCATGCCCAGGACCATGCCGTACACCGTCTCATGTCCCTTTGCATAGCGCTTCGCCGTGGGTAACAGCTCGTCGAGTGCAAGGAACACCATGACACCTGCAATCATGCCAAAGACCACGGCAAAGACCGTCGGCGTCAGGAACGGCGCAAGTACGGCATAGCCGATGAGCGCGCCTGCCGGTTCGGCCAGGGCGGAGAGAAGGGTCGCCAGCACCGCCTTCTGCCGGCTGCCGGTGGCGTAGTACACCGGGATCGCAATCGACACCCCCTCCGGAATGTTGTGAATGGCGATGGCGGCCGCCAGGGGAATACCCACCACGGGGTTGTCGAGAGTTGCAAGGAAGGTCGCAAGTCCTTCCGGGAAGTTGTGCGCCGTGATGGCCAGGGCGGCCAACAAGCCCACCCGCCCGATATGGGCCTGGTCCCCGCCCGCGAGTGTCATGCCTGCGTGCGGATTGGGGATGAAGCGGTCGACGACGCCGATCAGCAGCACGCCGGCGAAGAAGGAAAGCGTGGCGAAGCCATGCGCAGCACGCGTGTCATGAAAGGCGGAGAAGGCGCCCTCCGACTTCACAAAGATTTCGACCAGCGAAACATAGACCATTGCACCCCCCGCAAAGGCGAGGCCGAAAGCCAGCAGACGGGGGCTGGGTTCCCGCGCAAATACCACGAAGAGGCTGCCAATGACGGTTGAAAGTGCGGCGGCGATGCAAACTGCAAGCGCCACCGCAAAGTTACTGCCGAGAAGAACGTCCACCACGATACCTCATGTTTCCAAGGGATATTGGTGGCGAACCCGGCCCTGATCAAGATGGCAGCTGGATGAAGTCCTTTTCGTCGCCCGGCACGATGGCAAAGCGGCCGCGTTTCCAGTCGTCCTTGGCCGCTTCGATCTTGTCCTTCGAGGAGGACACGAAGTTCCACCAGATATGGCGCGGCCCATCCATCGGCTCCCCACCCAGCAGCATGACGCGGGCATCGGACTGCGCCTTGACAGAAATGGCATCGCCTGGCCGGAACACCAGAAGCCTGCCGGCCGCAAAGGACTGATCGGCAATCACGATCTCGCCCTCCGCGACATAGATCCCGCGTTCCTCGTGGTCTCCGGGCAGCGGCAAGACGCTGCCAGCTGCCATCCGCACATCGGCATAGAACAGATCGGAATGCGTCTTCACTGGCGACGTGGCACCATAGGCCGAGCCGGCGACGACGCGCACCGCAACCCCCCGATCCGCGATCAGCGGCAGGCGTTCCATCGCGACGTGCTCAAAGGCCGGGGCGGTTTCTTCGAAGGCCTTGGGCAAGGCCACCCAGCTCTGGATGCCGAAGACCTGCCGGTCGCGGGCCAGGTCCGCCGCATCCGTGCGTTCGGAATGCACGATACCCCGGCCCGCCGTCATCCAGTTGAGCTCGCCGGGCGCGATCGGCTGTTGGGACCCAAGGCTGTCCCGGTGGTAGATCGAGCCGTCAAAGAGCCAGGTGACGGTTGCCAGTCCGATATGCGGATGGGGACGCACATCGATCCCCTGCCCCGCCCGCATCAACACCGGCCCGAACTGGTCGAAGAAGATGAAGGGGCCGACCATCTGGCGCTCGGCTGCCGGCAATGCGCGCCGCACCTCGAAGCCGCCAAGATCGCGGGCACGGGGCACGATGACACTCTCGATCAGATCGGCCGCCTTCGCGTCACCCGGCACAGGATCAGGAATGTGGGGAAGTGTCATGGCGGCTCCTCCTCTGCTGGCAGACCCTGTGGAAGGATCCCGATCAAACTTGATGTCCTCGTCGCGACTAGATTTCAAGCACCAGCTGATCCGCCCCGTGGGCCGGCGCATCAAGCGTCGAGAGAAACCGCCTGGCATCCACCGAAATGGCGGCACGGCGCTCGGCGTCCATGCGCGCCAGTGTCCGATAGGGCATGGCGAGCCGGGGATTGCCCTTCAGGCGTTCCTCGTTTCTCGCTAGAAAATCCCAATACAAGTAGTTGAACGGACACGCTTTCTCTCCAGTCTTCCGCTTCGGATCATAGGCGCAGCGCGTGCAGTAGTCCGACATGCGATCGATATAGGCACCGGATGCCGCATAGGGCTTGGACGCCATCACGCCGCCATCGGCAAAGAGCGCCATGCCGTGGGTATTTGGCAGTTCGACCCATTCGAACGCATCGGCATAGACCAGAAGGTACCAGGCTTCGACCTTGCGGGGCGCGAGGCCGGCGAGAAGCGCGAAGTTGCCGATGACCATCAGGCGCTGGATGTGATGGGCATAGGCGTGGCGCTGCGTATCTCCGATGACCTGGGCAAGGCAGTTCATTGTGGTCTCCCCGGTCCAATAGAAGCCCGGAAGATCGCGCGTGGCATGCAGGGCATTGCCTTCGGCATAGCCAGGCATTTTCAGCCAGTAGAGGCCGCGCACATATTCGCGCCAGCCAAGGATTTGGCGGATGAATCCTTCCACGGCATTGAGTGGCGCAGCGCCAGTCCGCCAAGCCTTCTCTGCGCGGGCACAGACTTCCCGCGCAGTCAGAAGTCCGACGTTAAGATAGGGCGAAATGACGGCGTGGTGCAGAAAGGCATTCCCTTGCTTCATCGCATCCTGATAATCGCCGAAATTCGGCAGACAGACCGTGATGAAGTGATCGAGAGCTTCCAGAGCATCCGGCCGGGTCACGGCCCAGCCGAAGGCCGCAAGCGACCCAAAGTGACTGGCAAAGCGGTCCCCGATCATCTGCATCACGCCTTGCGTCACGCTGTCGGGTTCGAAACGCCGACGCGTTGGCAGCCTTGCATCGCGGGGCAGTGGCTTGCGGTTGTCCTGATCGAAGTTCCATGCCCCTCCGGCCGGCGCATCTCCATCCATCAACACTGCGGTCTTGCGCCGCATCTCGCGGTAGAAGAACTCCATGCGGAGCTGCGTACGGCCTTCAGCCCACCGGGTGAAGTCCGAGAGGCTGCAGAAGAAGCGGTCATCCTCACGGATCTCGATCGGAACGCCAAGCAAATCATGCCATTTCCGCATCATCGACAGCACGCGGTACTCGCCGGGCTCCGTCACCACCACGCGTTCCGGTCGGTGGCGTTCCACGGCGCGAACCAATTCGTCCGTGAAACTCCCCAGATTGCCTGGCGCGTCGAGCGCCACATAGTCAACAGCGATGCCCTCGCTCTGCAGGCCTTCCGCAAAGTGCCGCATGGCCGAAAGAACAAAGACGATCTTCTGCTTGTGATGGGGCACGTAGGTCGCCTCCTCCATCACTTCCATCATCAGCACGATGTCGCGTGACGGATCGATGTCCGCGAGACTGGAAATGTCGCGGGTCAGATGATCGCCGAGAACGACGCGAAGGGTACTCATGCGCGGGTCTGTTTGCCCGACATGCGGCAACGGTCGGAGCAGAACTTGACCCGCTGCCAGTCTCTGGACCACTTCTTGCGCCAGATGAAAGGCCTGCCGCACTGCGCGCAGGTCTTCACCGGTAGCTCGTCCTTGCGACGCATGCGCGGCATGGCTCAGCTCTTGGTGCGCAATGTCGAACGGCCACCGTCGACGCCGATGATCTGCCCCGTGATCCAGCCGGAGTCGGGACCCAGCAGGAAGGCGGCAAGTGCGGCGATGTCATCCGCCTCGCCCAGGCGCTGCAGGGGATGCAGTGCGGCAATGGCCGAAGCCATTTGCGCATTGGCAGTCAGGCCGGCCGCCAGTGGCGTCTGGGTGAGAGAAGGCGCGATGCAGTTCACCCGCAGCTTCGGCGCAAGCTCGGCCGCAAGCGACAGGGTCAGCCCCTCGACCGCTCCCTTGGCCATTCCGATCGACGCATGCGAGGTGAAGCCCTGGGTCACAGCGATGCTCGAGAACAGCACCACGGAGGAAACTTCCGGGTTGGCCTTGAGCGCAGGCAATGCCAACTGCACGGAACGGAACGCGCCGAGGGCATTAAGGCGGAAGTCGCGCTCGACGTCGTCATCGGTGATGCGGGCCAGCGGCTTGAGCGTGATCGAGCCCACCGCATAGACCAAGCCCGCCGCGGCGCCA
>JBGSNJ010000143.1:0-6060 GCA_041739715.1 Aestuariivirga sp. | reverse complement strand
TGCAGAACAAGCGTCCGCCAGTGTGGAAGTACTGGGCCGAGGCCCATGTCGACGGCAAGAAGGTGGCCGAGGCCGAGATCGGCGCCATGCTGATGAACGAGCGTAGCGCCTGAAGGCCTCAGTCGGCGCTGCGGAGCAGCGTTCCCATGCCCGACCCGTTGAGCGAGTCCAGGGTCACCGCAGAAGCGGTGCCGTCAGGTGAAATGAGGAACTGTGCCGCCGTTGGGACATCGGCCATTTCCGGATCCGGATAGTAGAGGAAAAGATCGCGGTCGAAATGGGTGAGGGCAAAGCTGTGCTCACCCTTGGGGCCAAGTTTCAGCGTGAGCTTTCCCTCCGCTTCAGCGATGTCTGCCGCACCGGCATAGTCATTGGTGTAGCGGCCTGCATAGGCCTTCGCCGGGAGGGCCGGCGTTTTGTCCGGGGGAGGGGCCGAATAGGCCTTTCTGACGGCAGCTGCAGCAGGACCTAAGAGCGCGTCATAGGCCGCATTCCAGGGTGCGATCCAGTCCCTGGTGACATTGCCCGCAAAGACGAGATCGGCAAAGCTGTCGGCAATGCCTTCGGGCACGCCGGTCGGGAAGGCGTTGCTCAGGATGATGAGGCCCAGATCCGACTTCGGATAGATTGACACGAGGGTACGGGCACCGACACTGAAGGCGCCGGCATGTCCCCACATGAGTCCGTAACGGCCAAACTCCACGTTCCAGCCCAGGCCGTAGAAGGATGCACTTCCGGTGACCGGATTGTCGCCCCGCGTCATCAGCGGCACATGGGTTTCCGCAATGGCCTCCGCGGCGATGAGCTGCCGGCCCTCGAATTTGCCCTTGCCCAGTTCAAGCCGCAGCCATTGCGCGAGATCGCGCGCCGACGAACTCACGCCACCGGCAGGCGCCTGGGCATCGGCATCGCGCTTGAGCCTTGCCTGCCACGTTCCGTCCGGCTTGATGTGGAGCGCAGCCCTGTTCGTCCTGCTGACGAAATCAGCATGGCGGGAGCTTGTCGCGGTCATGCCGAGGGGGTCGTAGAGCCTCTCGGCCGCAATGGCTTCCCAGGGCTTGCCGCTTGGGGCTGCGGCGGCCACGGCACCGGCCGTAATGCCCATGTTGCTGTAGGAATAGCCGGCCCGGAAGCTGGAGGATGGCGGCACGAGGCGGAGACGATGCAGGATCTCCGTCCGGTCGAAGCCGATGGCTTCCAGATCGTTGCCGGCATCGCCCGGCAGACCGCTGCGGTGGGCGAAGAGATCGCGCAGGGTAACTTGCGCAGTCGGGTAGGGGTCATGCAGTTGGACGGATGGCAATAGATCGGCCACGCGCGAGTCCCAGGTCACGAGTCCATCGCTGACAAGAGCGGCAACCACCGTAGAGGAAATGGGCTTTGACAGCGAAGCGAGCTGGAACACCGTGTCCGGATCGACATTTTCCGGCTTTCCCATCTCGCGAAGACCGAAGCCGTTCAGATAGACGACCTCATCCTGGTGCACGATGGCGATCGAGAGACCCGGCACCTCGCCCTTAGCGATGACCTCCTTGATCAGTGCCTCAAGCTTTGGAATGGCCGCCATGACCTTCTCGCGCGATACCGGATCAGCTGCGGCCGAATGGACGCCGGCAAAGAGGGCTATGGCAGCCAGGACAGTCAGCCCAGCACGCCGGAGAAAGATGTTACCGGGCAATGAGCGCATCCTGAACTCCTCCCAAGGTTGCAGGCAAGGAGATTACCCGCGCCGCCATGGCGCGCAAGCCGAAATGCGCCAGGCCGTTACTTGCCGCGCTTGCTGAGGGGCAGGTAGTCGCGCCGCGGCGAACCGGTGTAGAGCTGCCGGGGACGGCCGATCTTCTGGCTCGGGTCCTCGATCATTTCCTTCCACTGCGAGATCCAGCCTACGGTCCGGGCCAGGGCGAAGAGAACCGTGAACATCGAGGTGGGGAAGCCGAGGGCGCGCAGGATGATGCCCGAGTAGAAGTCGACATTCGGATAGAGCTTGCGCTCGATGAAGTAAGGATCCGAAAGAGCCGCCTTCTCGAGTTCATGTGCGACTTCCAGCAGCGGATCGTCCTTGATGCCGAGCTCGGCCAGGACCTCATGCGCGGTCTTCTGCATGATCTTGGCGCGCGGATCGTAATTCTTGTAGACGCGGTGGCCGAAGCCCATCAGGCGGATATGCGAGGTCTTGTCCTTCACCTTGGCGATGAAGTCGTTGACCTTCGAAGGATCGCCGATTTCCTTGAGCATCTGCAGGGCGGCTTCATTTGCGCCGCCATGGGCCGGACCCCAGAGACAGGCAATGCCGGCCGCAATGCAAGCAAAGGGATTGGCGCCCGACGATCCCGCGAGACGCACCGTCGACGTCGAGGCATTCTGCTCGTGGTCGGCATGGAGGATGAAGATACGGTCCATGGCGCGGGCGAGGATGGGGTTCACCACATACTCCTCGCAAGGGACCGCAAAGCACATCCGGAGGAAGTTCGCCGCATAGGAGAGGCTGTTCTGCGGATAAACGAAGGGCTGACCGATGTGATACTTGTAGGCCATTGCGGCGATGGTCGGCAGCTTGGCGATCATGCGGTGTGAGGCAATCTCGCGCTGGCGCGGGTCGTTGATGTCGGTGGAGTCATGATAGAAGGCCGACATGGCGCCCACCACCGCCACCATCACCGCCATGGGATGCGCATCGCGACGGAACCCCTGGAAGAAGCGGGTCATCTGCTCGTGCACCATGGTGTGGTAGGTGATGTTCTTGTCGAACTCCTTGCGCTGCGCCGGGGTGGGCAGTTCGCCGTAGTAGAGCAGGTAGCAGGTTTCGAGGAAGTCTCCGTGTTCTGCCAGCTGCTCGATCGGGTAGCCCCGGTAAAGCAGAACGCCCTCATCCCCGTCGATGTAGGTGATCTTGGAATCGCAGGATGCCGTCGAGGTGAAGCCCGGATCATAGGTGAAGGATCCGGTCTGGGCATAGAGCTTACCGATGTCGACCACGTCCGGGCCGATGGTTCCGGATCTGACAGGCAATTCAATGGTTTTTCCGCTCAGCGTGAGGGTGGCACTGATCTCAGCATCGGCCATGTCGGTCTCCCATTGTCTGGTTCAGACTATTGCACTGCAATAGAAACAGGTCAATGACACTGACCTGATCCTTTCGTTGAGGCGCTTTGCGCCATTTGCTTGCCCGCACTTAGGCTATCTGGGCCTGGTCGCGCAGGCGGGCGAGGGATTCTTCGCGTCCAAGCACTTCAAGAACATCGAAAATTCCAGGCGACACGCTGGTGCCGGTCAGTGCGGCGCGGAGCGGCTGGGCCAGCTTGCCGAGTTTCAGTCCAGCGGTATCCGCATGGGCCTTCACCGCGGATTCCATGGCATGCGCCTGCCAGTCCGTCGTGGCTTCGAGTACCGGAATCAGGCCGCGCAAGGAATCGCGACCGCCATCGGCCATGATCTGCCTGGCCTTGTCGTCCAGCTTCAGGGGACGTACGGCGAAAAGGAACTGAGCGCCTTTCATGAGTTCGACCAAAGTCTTGGCTCGGTCCTTGAGACCGGGCATGGCATGCAGGAGTTTCGCCATCATGGCGTCGTCGATCCGGGACAGCAGCGCCTTGCCGCCTTCCGCGTGCGGTAGGAAGTCAATGAAATGCTTGAGTAATTCTGCATCCGCCAAATGCCGCATGTAGTGACCGTTGAGGTTCTCCAGCTTGGCAAAGTCGAAACGCGCCGGCGACTTGCCAACCGACTCGAGGTTGAACCACTCAACCAGTTGATCCGTCGAGAAGATCTCGTCATCACCATGGCTCCATCCGAGGCGCGCGAGATAGTTGCGCATGGCCTCGGGCAGATATCCCATGGCGCGGTAGGCCCCGACGCCAAGGGCGCCATGGCGCTTTGACAGCTTTGCGCCGTCCGGTCCGTGAATCAGCGGGATATGCGCCATGACCGGCACACGCCAGCCCATGGCCATGTAGATCTGGGTCTGCCGCGCGGCATTGGTGAGATGGTCCACGCCGCGGATGATGTGGGTGACGCCCATGTCATGGTCATCGACGACGACCGAGAGATTGTAGGTCGGGTTTCCGTCTGACCGCAAGATGATCAGGTCATCGAGATCCTTGTTCGGGATGACGACGCGGCCCTGAACCTGGTCGTCGATGATGGTCTCGCCATTCTGCGGTGCCTTGAAACGGATGGCTGGTTTCACGCCAGCGGGTGCTTCAGACGGATTGCGGTCGCGCCAGGTTCCATCGTAACGGATGGGGCGTTTCTCAGCCTCGGCCCTGGCGCGCATGGCCTCGAGATCCTGCGGGGTGCAATAGCAGCGATAGGCCTTGCCCTGGGCGAGAAGCTGATTGGCGATCTCGCGGTGGCGCTCCGCCCGGCCATACTGCGAGACTGGTTCGCCTGACCAGGTGAGGCCCAGCCATGTCAGACCTTCGATGATGGCGTCGATCGCACCTGCAGTTGATCTCTCACGGTCAGTGTCCTCGATCCGGAGAAGCATCTTGCCGCCAGTGTGCTGGGAATAGGCCCAGTTGAAGAGTGCCGTCCTTGCGCCGCCGATGTGGAGATAACCGGTGGGCGAGGGGGCAAACCGGGTGACGACGGGCGACGACATGAACAGGAAACTCCGGGGTTTGAACGGCGGCCAGGACGCGCTGCCGATTAGCACAGCCTGTGCTGGGGCGTAAGGGGATCAAGGGCAAGCTGCTGGCGCAGCGCTGCGGGTGCAATCGAATGCACACAAAGATCGTGACGTTTGGAGCGAAAAGGCGTATATTCCTATCGCGATGATGGAGGCGATTGCATGACCGCGGCGGCATTACAGCGGGATCTCGGACGGCCCCTTGGCGCTCGACTAGGGTCGGCGATGCAGTCGGTGGCCGCTGCGCAAGAGGGGCGGCTGCTGCTGTGGATACCGCTCGCGCTGATCATCGGGGTCTGGATCTATTTCGCTCTGCCGGTGGAGCCGACCATGGCTGCCTGCCTGGCGCTGGGTGCCTCCGCCGCCCTGATGGCCAACCGCCGCTCTGCGGCAGCCGTCTTGGTCGCGGCCGTACTGTGCGGGTTCCTTCTGGTGAAGCTGAGCGCCATGGACGCAGCAGCGCCGATGATCCGCGCGACGACGGCAGAACTCGCGATCACCGGAACCATCCAAAGCGTCGACAAGGCCCGGGGCAAGCGCCTGGCGCTGACGCTGGCTCCCAAGGTGATCGAGGGGTTTCCGCCTGATGCAGTGCCGCGGCGTCTGCGTCTGACCATGCTGCTGCAGGAGGGCCAGTTGCAGTCAGGAGACCGGGTTGCGCTTAAGGCAAGACTGGCACCGCTGCCCACTCCGGTTCAACCCGGCGGGTTCGATCCCGGCCGCAGGCTGTGGTTCGACGGCTATGGCGGCGTGGGCCGTGTTACCGCAGCCGTCGATGTGTTGGGCCGCGACACGGGCCTGAGCTTTGCCTTCGCGCGGCTGATGACGTCGGTGCGGCAGGCGATCGCTACGCGCGTTGACGCGAATCTGGACGGTGCGACAGCATCGATTGCCGAAGCCCTGATTACCGGGGAACGCGCCGAGATCCCGCGCGCGGCCAATCGCAGCCTGCAGGCCTCGGGACTCTTTCATGTGCTCTCCATCTCGGGCCTGCACATGTGGCTGGTGGCGGGCAGCGTGTTCTGGACCTTGCGCGCCGCCCTTGCCCTGTCACCGACGCTGGCGCTGCGCTACCCGATCAAGAAATGGGCGGCCGCGGTGGCGCTTTGCTGCGCGCTTTTCTATCTGCTTCTAGCGGACTCAGGCGTGGCCACGATGCGGTCCTTCATCATGATCGGCGTCGTCTTCTTTGCGATGCTGGTCGACCGGCCGGCCGTCTCGATGCGCAATCTGGCGATCGCCGCGCTGCTCGTACTCCTAATGCAGCCCGAAGCCGCTGTCGATGCAGGCTTCCAGATGTCGTTCCTCGCGGTGCTGGGGCTGGTGACCTTCCATGACGTCTGGAGCCGCCGGCGGACCGCGCACGATGAGGCGGTACGCGCCTGGCCGTGGCGCCTCGTGCGGCAAGCAGCCGCGGCCGTGATGCTGGC
>JBGSNJ010000133.1:0-1722 GCA_041739715.1 Aestuariivirga sp. | reverse complement strand
GCAGAAGATCGCCCAGGCCGAGGCCAATGCAGTGAAGGACGTGCGCAGCGCCGTGGCCGAGATCGCGGTTGCGGCGGCCGCCTCCCTGACCGCGGGCCAGGTCAAGGCCGGCAAGGCGGGAGACCTCGTCGCCGATTCGATCGCCGCCGTGAAGGCCAAGCTGAACTAGACCAAAACCGCAGAAGCGGCACCAGGGCCCGGCTCTCACGCCGGGCTTTTTGTTGCGGCTGCAGCCGCCCCTGCCCGCTCTTCGCTGTTCCGCTCGCACGCAACTGCTGTCACTATCCCTGCCGTGGCAACCTCAACGCGCGAGTCGCCCCGTGACGGATCACCCCTCCAAACTGTCCCTGAACTCCCGCTTGTCGCCGCCCGCCGCAAAAGACCTGGAGAGCGAGCAGTTCCAGACAATCCTGCGCAGTCACAAGCGCGAAGGCTTGGTCCTCGCCTTCTGGGCCCGCACTGTCGCCCTGATCTTCATCTCGGCCTTCCTGTTCTTCGCCATTCAATGGCCCGTGGTCCTGTTTCCGCAACTGTTTCTCGCGGCCTTCTTCGTGGTCGGATGGCTGCAGCAACGCTATGGCCGGGTCGGGCGCTCGCGGATCGAGCTGCTGCTCGCCTTCGCCGACATCGTCCTGCTTACTGCGGTCGTCATCACACCCAATCCCCTCAATCCAGACGATCTTCCACTGCCCTTGCAGTACCACTTCGACAGCTTCATCTACGCCTTCGTCATGCTGGCCGGCGTGACGCTGTCATTGCACTGGCGCACCATCAACCTTCTCGGTTTCGGTGTCCCGCTGATCTGGCTTGCCGCAGCCGCTGCGGTCTGGTTCTTCTTCCAGCCGCTCCCGCATCTGACGGCGCTCGCAGATCAGATGTTCGGAACACGCACCGATCTCAATGACCTGTTCGATCCCAACGAGATCAACTGGGACCAGCGCGTGCAGGAGGCCCTGGTCTATTGCCTGGTGGCGCTGATCCTCGGCCTCAATGGCATGCGCGGCGAGAGGCTGCTCTTGCAGTTCGCCGAAGCCGAGCGCAAGCGCACCAACCTGTCGCGCTACTTCTCGCCCAACGTCACGGCCGAGCTGGCGCGCGCCGATGACGCGCTGAGCCAGAGCCGCACCATTCCGGTGGCGGTGATGTTCGTCGACATCGTGGGCTTCACCCGCTTCGCCTCCGCCGTGTCGGCAGCCGAGGCCATGGAGACGCTGCGCAGCTTCTTTGCCCGCATGGAGCGCGCCGTCTTCGCGCACAACGGAACGCTGGACAAGTATCTGGGCGACGGGCTCATGGCGACCTTCGGCACGCCAGTGCCCGGCCCCGACAGCGCCGTCAATGCCTTGCGCTGCGGGGCCGCCATGCAGAGCGCGGTCGAAGACTGGAACCGGGAAAGGGCACAGCGCGGCCTGCCGCCCTTCCGCATCGGCGTCGGCGTGCATTTTGGCGAGGTGGCCTTCGGCAACATCGGCAACAGCCGCCTCGAGCTCGCAGTGATCGGCGATACGGTCAATGTCGCCAGCCGGCTGGAGTCGCTGACGCGCGAACTTGACGCAACCATCGCCGTCTCGCGCGAGGTGCTGGAGCAGGCCATCGCCGTGGCCGGGCCGCAGGATCCTTGCCTGGCCGGTTTCCATCCCGTGGGCCCCCGCAAGGTCCAGGGCACCAGCAAATGGATCGAGGTCGCCGCGATCAGCCGCCCTCCAGTGCTGCCGCCGGCAG
>JBGSNJ010000125.1:0-3195 GCA_041739715.1 Aestuariivirga sp. | reverse complement strand
TGTCATTGGGCAAATACAGCACCAGCCGCCCAAACTGCGCCTCGCTCAGCCAGAAACCCTCTGTCATCACCGCTCTCCTCAGAGAGCTTGAATCACTCTACAACTGATTTGCATAGCGATTTTATGGGTCCGAAGCCTAGGCCTGGGCCGCGGGCGCCTGCTGCAGGCGCTTCTGATACATGCCTGCGAAATCGATCGGATCGAGCATCAGCGGCGGGAACCCGCCATTGCGCGTCGCATCCGCCAGGATCTGCCGGGCGAAGGGAAACAGCATGCGCGGGCATTCGATGAGGACCGCGGGATGCAGCAGGTTCTGGGGGAAGTTCTCCAGCCGGAAGGCACCTGCATAGACGAGTTCGGCCGCGAAGACGATCTTGCCCTCCAGCGTCGCCTTGGCATCGAGATGCAGTTCGACCTCATAGTCGGTCGGCGCCAGGTTGCGGGCGTTGACGTTGACAGAGATGTTGATGTCGGGCTGTACGCTCTGCGGTGCCAGCGACTTGGGCGCATTGGGATTCTCGAAGCTGAGATCCTTGAGATACTGGCCCAGGATCCGCATGGCGGGCTGGGCGCCCGGCTGCGGCTGGGGTGCCTGGATCTGAATGTCCTCGGCCGGCGGTGCCGCCTGGACCTTGGCGGCACGGCCCTCGCCATTGGTCGCGCGCGGTGCGGCCTTTGCGGCAGCGGGTGCAGCCTTCTTTGCGGCGGGTTTTGCGGCTTTCGTCATGGTATGGCCTCTCTGATCAGCGCGGCATGGCTAACACGCCATCCCCTGCGTCGCAAGACAGGCTATGGTTCGGCATCCTTGCGGTCGGCAGGACGCGGCAGGCTGCCGTCGATCTCCACCACCTCGCCTTCGATCACCGGCCCTCCGCCATAGCGTTCGCCCGTCGAGGCCCTGAACTGGACATCGACCGGGGCGAAAACCCGCTGCGCCAGCCAGCGCGTCACCGGCGGAAGGAGGAGGACAAGCGCCACCGCGTCGGACACGAAACCCGGGATCAGCAGCAGCAGGCCGGCCATCATGCGCAGGAAGACCACGCCCGCATCGATGGTGGTCACCTCGGCGCGTCCGCCGGCCCGGCGCAGGGCGCTGCCGATCCCCATGCCCGTCTGGCGGATGACGGTCATGCCGGCAAGACCGGCCAGCATGACAAGCAGGATGGTGAGGATGACGCCGATATGGCCTCCTACCCAGATGAGGCTGGCCAGTTCGAGGAAGAAGCCGGCCAAGAAGATGATCGGAAAGAAGCGCAAGATGCATTTCCCTGGCGCCGGCCCTTTCGGCTTGGACCTGACGCGGACTCGCCTATATATAGGCAAGCCTGTTGCGCCGCACCAACAGGTTTTCATTGCATGACCAGGACCAACCGATGGCTTTTGATCCGTTCAATCTCCTCCTTCTGGCCGTTGCCGCCGTAGTGCTGTGGCGCCTTCGTTCGGTGCTGGGCACGCGGACAGGCAATGAACGTCCGCCCTTCGATCCCTTTGGCTCCAAGCCAAACAAGGATGGCCCCGCCGCCGAACCTGCCAATGGCAATGTCCTGCGCTTTCCCCGTGAGGACGGCGAGGACGCCGCCAAGCCGCGCCCGGACGACGAACCTGCCAAGCCGGTCTGGCACGGGCTTGCCGAAGAGGGAAGCGCGGTCGCCAAGGGCCTGGAAGAGATTGCGGGAACGGACAGGAATTTCGTACCCCAGAGCTTCATCGAAGGCGGCAAGCTGGCCTACGAGATGATCGTCGAAGCCTTTGCGCGCGGCGACAAGCAGGCTCTCAAGCCGCTGCTGTCGCGCGAGGTCTTCGAGGGCTTCGTCCAGGCCATCGATCAGCGCGAAGCGCGCGGCGAAAAGGTCGATCAGCGTTTCGTCGGCATCAACAAGGCCAGCATCGTCGGTGCCAGCCTGAAAGCCCGCAAGGCGCGGGTCACATTGCGCTTCGTCAGCGAACTGATATCGGCAACGCTGTCGAAGTCGGGCGAGGTGATCGACGGCGATCCCCGCGAGATCCGCGAAAACACCGATGTCTGGACCTTCGAGCGCGATACCACCTCGCGCGATCCCAACTGGAAACTGGTGGCGACCGAAGCGTCCGCGTGACATGGCGGCCAGCCCTTGCGCTTGCGATCCTTGCAGCCATGGTGGCTCCAATGGCGGCTAGCGCCGGCGAGACCCTGCATCCGGTGACCTTCGACGATCTTCCGGGTTGGACGGTAGACGATCATGCAGCGGCCCTGACGAGCTTCAGGCGATCCTGTGCCGAGATCCGCGACGAAGGCCGCGCCTTCCGACGCGACATCCGGTTCGGCGGACGCCGCGACGACTGGCGCTTGGCCTGCGAGCAGGCAAGTGCGGCAACGGATGCGCGCGTCTTCTTCGAAGGGGCGTTCCAGCCCTTCGCGGTTCGCGATCCGCAGCGGCCGGAGGGCCTCTTCACGGGTTACTTCGAACCCGAAGTGGATGGACGCCGCCACAGGGAGCGGGGATTCGAGACGCCGCTCTACGCGGTGCCCGGCGACCTTGTGGCTTTCGACGATGCGCAGGCGGCACTGGCTGGCGTAGGTTATGGCCGCATCGTCGACGGACAGCCCAGGCCTTACTTCACCCGCCGCGAGATCGAGGAGGGAGCGCTTGCCGGGCGCGGTCTCGAGATCCTGTGGCTCCGCGATCCGGCCGATGCCTTCTTCATGCAGATCCAGGGCTCGGGACGGGTTCGCCTTGCCGATGGCGAGATCGTCCGCCTCGCCTATGGCCTGAAGTCGGGGCTTCCCTATACCGGGATCGGCCATCTCCTGGCCGAACGCGGCGCGATAGCCCGCGCCGACCTCTCGATGCAGTCGATTCGCGCGTGGATGGCGCAGCATCCGGAGGAGGCCCGCACCCTCATGTGGGAGAACCGGTCCTTCGTCTTCTTTCGCGAGATCGCGGCCGGTGACCCGGCGCTTGGCCCTCCTGGCGCGCAGCAGGTACCCCTCACGCCAGGCCGCAGCCTCGCCGTCGACCGCGGCCTCTGGGCCTATGGCATGCCGGTCTGGCTGGACACCACGAAACCGACGCCCGGCGGAGAGCAGCCATTGCGCCGTCTGCTCATCGCCCAGGATACGGGATCGGCGATTCTCGGCCTCGCCCGTGGCGACGTCTTCTTCGGCACCGGCGCAGCGGCTGCCTGGAGTTCCGGCCACATGAAGAGCGCCGGCCG
>JBGSNJ010000088.1:0-3969 GCA_041739715.1 Aestuariivirga sp. | reverse complement strand
GGCGGCGCCTTCGGGGCCGCGCGCCTCGGGCTCATTGCCGCAACCGGCGCCGACTTCCGCAAGGTGCTCACCGCACCAAAGACGGCCCGAACAATCAAGCCGAACCTGAAGGCGCGCGAGGCCTACGAGGCGCAGTATCGCCGCTACACGCAGATCTATCCCGCCATCAAGGAGATTTACCGCTGATGACCACATTCTATTCCCGGAAGGACCCGATCCGGTACGAAGGTCCCTCCTCCACCAGCGAACTGGCGTTCCGCTGGTACAATCCCGACCAGAAGGTGCTCGGCAAGACCATGCGCGAGCAGATGCGCTTCGCGGTGGCCTACTGGCACACGCTGTGCTGGCCGGGGACGGACCCCTTCGGCGGCGATACGTTCCAACGCCAGTGGCATCACATGGGCGACGAGATGGCGGCGGCCCGCATGAAAGCCGACATCATGTTCGAGACGCTCGAACTCCTCGATGTCGACTTCTTCTGCTTCCACGATCTCGACATCGCGCCGGAGGGCCGGTCGCTCAAGGAGTTCAACGTCAACGTCACGGCGGTCGCCAAGATCTTCGAGAAGAAGATGGCAGCAAAGAACAAGAAGCTGCTGTGGGGAACCGCCAACATGTTCTCCAACCGCCGCTTCATGGCGGGCGCGGCCACCAATCCCGATCCCGATGTCTTCGCCTATTGCGCGGCACAGGTGAAGCACTGCCTCGACGTGACCAAGGATCTCGACGGCGCCAACTACGTCATGTGGGGCGGCCGCGAGGGCTACGAGACGCTGCTCAACACCAACATCGGCCATGAGCTTGAGCAGGCCAAGCGCTTCCTCTCCATGGTCGTCGAATACAAGCACAAGATCGGCTTCAAGGGACCGATCCTGCTCGAACCCAAGCCGCAGGAACCGACCAAGCACCAGTACGACTATGATGTGGCCACCTGCTACGCGACAATCGCATCCCTCGGCCTGCAGAAGGACGTGAAGCTCAACATCGAGCAGAACCACGCCATCCTCGCTGGCCACACCTTCGAGCATGAGATCGCGCTGGCCGCAGCGCTTGGCGTCTTCGGCGGCATCGACATCAACCGCGGCGACTACCAGTCGGGATGGGACACCGACCAGTTCGCCATGAACATCCCGGAAATGGCCCTGGCCTTCCTCGAGATCCTGAAGGCCGGTGGCTTCACCACCGGCGGTCTCAACTTCGACGCCAAGATCCGCCGCCAGTCGATCGACGCGGACGATATCCTGCATGCCCATGTCGGCTCCATGGATGCCTGCGCCCGCGGCCTGCTGATGGCGGCCAAGATCATCGAAGACGGCAAGCTCAAGGGTGCCGTCGACCAGCGCTACGGCAAATGGAAGGAGCCGCAGAACCTGGCCATGCTGTCGGGCAAGGAAACGCTCGACTCCATCGCGGCGCGCGTGCTGTCTTCCGGACTCGATCCGCAGCCGGCGTCAGGACGGCAGGAACGCCTCGAGAATCTCGTCAATTCGTACATCTAAGGTCAGGGAGGACCCAAGCACATGGCAACCAACATCAAGGGACCGGCGATCTTCCTCGCGCAATTCGCGGGCGATGCGGCGCCCTTCAATTCCTGGGACTCGATCACCAAGTGGGCGGCCTCGCTCGGCTACAAGGGCGTGCAGATCCCCAGCTGGGACGGCCGCATGATCGACCTGAAGAAGGCCGCGGAGTCGAAGACCTACTGCGACGAAGTCAAAGGCGTGGCGAAGCAGAACGGCGTCGAGATCACCGAGCTATCGACTCATCTGCAGGGCCAGCTGGTGGCCGTGCATCCGGCCTATGACGAGGCCTTCGATGCCTTCGCGCCCGCAAGCTTCCACGGCAAGCCCAAGGAGCGCCAAGCCTGGGCCGTGCAGCAGGTCAAGTATGCGGCTAAGGCCTCGCGCAACCTCGGCCTCGGCGCGCATGTGTCCTTCCCCGGTGCGCTGTGCTGGCCCTTCATGTATGGATGGCCGCCGCGCCCGGCGGGCCTGATCGAGGAGGGCTTCGACGAGCTGGCGCGCCGCTGGAAGCCCCTACTCGACGTCTTCGACGAGAATGGTGTCAACGTCGGTTTCGAATTGCATCCCGGCGAAGACGTCATGGACGGCGCCACCTTCGAGATGTTCCTCGAGCGCCTCAACAACCACCCGCGCTGCATGATCAACTACGATCCATCGCACTTCGTGCTGCAGCAGCTCGACTACCTGGCCTTCATCGACATCTACAAGGACCGCATCTGCGCCTTCCATGTGAAGGACGCGGAGTTCAATCCCACCGGCAAGCAGGGCGTCTATTCAGGCTTCCAGCCCTGGATCAACCGTGCCGGCCGCTTCCGCTCGCTGGGCGACGGACAGGTGGATTTCGCGGCGATCTTCTCGAAGATGGCGGCGAACAATTACGACTCCTGGGCCGTGCTCGAATGGGAATGTTGCCTCAAGGATTCGGTGCAGGGGGCCATGGAAGGCGCGCCCTTCATCGAGAGCCACATCATCAAGGTCACGGAAAAATCCTTCGACGACTTCGTGGCGGGCTCGGCCGACAAGGCCAAGATCCACCGTATCCTCGGCATCAAGTAAGGACGAAGGCCATGGTTTCCGGAACAAGCGAAAAGAACACGGGCCGCATCCGCCTGGGCATGGTGGGCGGCGGACAGGGCGCCTTCATTGGCGCCGTGCACCGGCTTGCCGCGCGCATGGACGATCACTACGACTTCGTGGCGGGCGCGCTGTCGGCCGAGGCGAAGAAGGCCAAGGCCTCCGGCGAGGAACTCGGCCTCGCTGCCGAGCGCATCTATACCGACTTCAAGGAGATGGCGAAGTCCGAAGCCGGGCGCAAGGACGGCATCGAGGCGGTGGCCATCGTCACGCCGAACCACATGCATGTTCCGGCGGCGATGGCCTTCATCGAGCATGGCATCCATGTCATCTGCGACAAGCCCCTGGCGCTGTCGTTGAGGGAGGCCAAGGCGCTAGAGAAGCTTCTGGCGCGCAAGAAGAACGTGATCTTCGCGCTCACGCACAACTACTCGGGCTACCCGATGATCCGCCAGGCCAAGGCCATGGTGGCGGCGGGCGAGCTGGGCGAGATCCGCGTCGTCCAGGGTGAATATCCGCAGGACTGGCTCACCACCGCGTTGGAGAAGACGGGGCAGAAGCAGGCCGCCTGGCGCACCGACCCGAAGCGGTCCGGCGCCGGCGGTTGCATCGGCGACATCGGCACCCACACCTATCAGCTCATGTGCGAAGTCTCCGGCCTGAAGGCCGAGGAACTCTCGGCTGATCTCACGTCCTTCGTGAAGGGCCGGGTGCTGGACGACAACGCCAATGTCATGCTGCGCTTCAAGGGTGGCGCCAAGGGCATGCTCTGGGCCAGCCAGGTCGCGCCGGGCAACGAGAACGGTCTGAAGATCCGCGTCTATGGCACCAAGGGCGGACTCGAGTGGAAGCAGGAAGATCCCAATCAGCTCTGGTACACGCCCTATGGCGAGCCGAAGCGCCTGATCACCCGCGGCGGTGCGGGATCGAATGCCGCAGCCGGCCGCGTCACGCGCGTCCCGCCGGGCCATCCGGAAGGCTATCTGGAAGGCTTCGCCAACGTCTATTCGGAAGTGGCCAGGGCCATCAAGGCACGCCGCCTCGGCCGCAAGCCCGACAAGGACGTGGCCTTCCCCGGTATCTCCGATGGCGTGGACGGCATGGCCTTCATCGAAGCCTGCGTGAAGTCCTCGGCGAAAAACGGCAAGTGGACAAAGCTCTGACCCCGTCCAGCCACTGAAAGGAACCAGGGGGGAGGTGTCCCCGCGTTTCACACGGCAAGAAACGCGGTTCTTGACTTTATTCCTATCTTGTTCTATGCGAACAGGATGGACTGGGCTCTCGCCATCGAACGCAATCGCCAACCGCTGCTCCGCATCGTGGCGGTCCTCTGCAGCATGATCGGCCTTGGCGAAGGCAGTTTCGTCGCGCG
>JBGSNJ010000076.1:0-1540 GCA_041739715.1 Aestuariivirga sp. | reverse complement strand
TGCGGCGCGAGGGTCGTAATGCCCCCGGGGCCTTGCGTTCCGTTCCCGGGAGCCTGGGGTACGTTTCCCCAAACCCGCAGGCCCGCCGCTCGATCCCATCCGAGGCCGCCGTCGCGACCAGGACCCCAAGCGGGGCGAGCGTTAGGACTATAGGCACAGTAGGAATAAAATGTCAAGGAGTGCCAGGCGGACCCGCCCCATCCGCCGCTTTGCGTGGAGGCCTTGCGACCGCGGTCGATCGCGAATGTGTCTGCCACAGCAGTCCAGTCGCCGGAGGCATGCAATCCGCGCGCGTGGGCATCATCCTGTGGTTGACCGAATCCGCATCCGGCCTTACACCTCCGGTTGATTGCTCTTTTTGATGAAAGGGAGAACGACATGAAGCGCAGGTTCCGGACTCTCGTTGTCGGCGTAGCGTCTCTTTTGGGCGTGGCGGCCCAGACCCTTCCGTCCTATGCCCACTGGCACTATCACTGCTGGGGGTGCGGCGGCTTCGCCGCGGGCGCCATTGCCGGCGCGGCGCTGGCGCGGCCCTACTACTATCCGCCGGCCTATTACCCGCCGGCCTATCCGGTCTGCCCGGTCTATGTGAAGCCCTGGTATTGCTGAGCCTTCGGGCCGCGCGAACCGTCACCGCTCACCGCATTTTAGGGGACAACCCATGACATCTGCCCGCCACCTGGCCGCTGCTGCGGCATCGGCCGTCTTTCTGCTGTCTTCCGCCGCCCTGGCCGATGATGCCAGCAAGCCGCCGGAGCGCACCCATATTCCGCGGCTTCACTGCGAGATGAAGACCCTGGTCGCCTGCGAGGCAAATGGCGCCTGCAAGTCCGGCGCCGAGGTGGAGGGCATAAAGCTGCCGATGCTGGTCAGCGTCGACTTCGAGAACGGCATCGTGAGCAGCATCGGGCCCGAAGGCTTTCCGCGCACCGACAAGACCGACGCCGTGATCAAGACGGGGGAGCAGATCATGCTGCACGGCGTGGACGGCGAATTCGCCTGGCAGCTGGCCATCGCCGACCAGAGCGAGGTGGCATCGGTCGTCATGTCGACCGCGGATGTCTCGATCTCCGCCTTCGGCACCTGCGCCAAGGCGAAGTAGCAGCACCGCACGCCCGCCCCCCTTCCTTGCCATCCCCCGCCGATCCCGCCATAAGACGCGGCATCCGAGGCGGATTCCATTGACGAAGGCTGGACGATCATGGCGAAGACACTGCGGTTGGGCATTGCGGGGCTGGGCACCGTCGGCGGCGGGGTGCTCGACATTCTCGCAAGGCACGGCGCGCTGGTGGCGGCCCGGGCTGGAGTGAAAATTGAAGTCACGGCCGTAAGTGCCCGCGATCGCAAGAAGAATCGTGGCCATGACCTGTCGAAACTCATCTGGCACGACGATCCCGTCGCGCTGGCGGCCGATCCGGCCATCGACGTCTTCGTCGAACTCATGGGCGGCGAGGGCGATCCGGCCAAGGCGGCGGTGGAGACCGCGCTGAAGGCCGGCAAGCCTGTGATCACCGCCAACAAGGCGCTGCTCGCCCATCAC
>JBGSNJ010000048.1:0-2045 GCA_041739715.1 Aestuariivirga sp. | reverse complement strand
CCGCGCACGCACGGCAGCGGCCATGGCCGGCACGGCCTTGAAGGGTTCGGCGCGGCCGTCGGTGGGCGAATAGAGCGCACCCCTCCAAGCCCGGCTGGCGCCGGGCTGCAGGCGTTCGGTCTCCTCGCCCGAGATGACGCGGATATCGAGCTGGTATTCCCGCCCATGCCTGTCATTCCAGTTCTGCTTGGCTTCGAGTTCGGCATCGGTTTCGGCAAGATAGAGAATGCCGCATTCGGTGAAGCCGGTTGCGGCACCGATCCGCGCGTCCATGCGGCGCCACAGATCGAGGGATTCGAGGATCAGCGGAATTTCCCGCGGATCGCGTCCCATCTGGCGGCACCAGCCCCAGTTCCGGCTCGATTGTTCGGCAGCGATCTCGCCCTTCTCCAGAAGGACGACATCGATGCCGCGCTCGGCGAGTTCAAGTGCCGTGGCGGTGCCGATCACGCCGCCACCGATGATGGCAACGCCCGCCCTGTCCGGAAGCCGGGAATCGGAAGCGGCAATATCGATGACAGGCACGGCAGGCGGCACTCAGTTGACGGGAGTCACCTTGTAACCCGCCTTGCGGATCAGTTCCACCAGTCCATCCTCGCCCGGGAGATGCAGCGCACCCACGGCGATGAAGACGTTGCCCTTCGCGAGAAGATCGGCGGCGCGCTTGACCATGAGATGGTTGCGCTTGCGGATCAGATCGGACTCGACATAGGCAAAGACGGCCTTGGTAGTTTCCGTCGGCGGCTCGAGCGCCAGCATCAAGGGCATGAGGGCGGTGACTTGCCGCCGGTCATAGAGCGCCAGCAATGTCTCAAGCTGATCGGCGGCGCGATCCGACATGCGCGCCGTCTCGACGAGGTAGCGGGCCTGCAAGTCCATGTCCATGCCGGACATGACGGCGAACTGTTCTTCCAGGGTTTCGAGGCCCACGACTTCCACGCCCTTGCGGTTGGCGAAGCGGGCAAGGAGATCGTCGAAGGACCGCAGGCCGGCGGCGTCACGCGCCTGTTCGCAGGGCGGCAGGGTGAGCATGGTGGCAACCACCCAGGGCTGATAGCCGAAGATGGTGTCGGCCGCGCCCGCCGGCAGGTTGGGGCTGTTGCGGATCGCATCCTCGTCCGCGTCCGGGATGACGTCCCACAAGGATTTGCCGACCGGCATCACCATCATCGGCGCACTGCGCATGACGGCCATGGCCATTTCCTGGTCGTCAGCCAGTTCCTTCACCTCGAGCGCCAGCTTGCTGGAGGAGGCAATGAGCTCTTCGATTCCCGGCGGCCCCTTGGTGACGCGCGGATCGGTGACATGCGCGGTGCCGAGAAGATGGGAGGGCTTGACGCCGTCCTTCGCGATCTTCCACAGGATCGCCTCGCCATTGGGCACGGCAGCGGCCTCCTTCATCACCGCCTCGTAGGCCGCGGGATCCCTGGACTTCAGGTCATCGAGCAGATTGATGCCGGTGCAGACCGGCGGCTCCTGGGCAGCGGCGGCGCCGGCAAAGAGGACGGCAGCGAGTGCGAAAGCGATCCGTTTCATGGCCTTGGATGTGCCTTACGATACTGCTCGAGGAGATGGGCGCGGTTGACTTCGGTATAGATCTGCGTGGTCGAGAGGCTGGCATGGCCGAGCAGTTCCTGGATCACGCGGAGGTCGGCGCCATTCCCCAGCAGATGCGTGGCGAAGGAATGGCGGAGCGCATGCGGCGTTGCCGTCTCGGGCAGACCGAGCGCACCGCGCAGGCGTTCGATCAGCAGCTGGATGTTGCGGGCGTTGAGGGGTCCGCCGCGCACGCCGCGGAACATGGGCTCATGCGGCTTCAGGCTCAGGGGACAGCGCGCCAGGTAATCGTCGATGGCCATGCGCGCGGCCGGGATCACCGGCACGAGGCGGGTCTTGTTGCCCTTGCCGGTGATGGAGAGCGGATTGCTGCGCGCGCCGGCCGGGGTGAGGGCCAGCGCCTCGGAGATGCGCAGGCCGCAGGCATAGAGGAGCGTAAGCACGGCGCTGTCGCGGGCAACGACCCAGCGCGGTGTGTTCGCGTCCGC
>JBGSNJ010000006.1:0-12875 GCA_041739715.1 Aestuariivirga sp. | reverse complement strand
GCTGAGCGCCGCCAGCATTGCCGCCGACAGCGCCATGTTCATGATGGCAAGTGCCGCCGCCGCGTAAGTGAAGAACAGCGCCATCACCGGCAGGACCAGAAGCCAGCGCCACAGGTCGCGCAGCGCCGCGAAGGCCAGGATCACGGCGCCGGTGAGAGCCGCTGCAAAGGCCAGAACGGTTTCGTGATGCATGATCTCGTTGCGCGACAGGGCAAGAACCGGTTCGCCTGCCGCATCGGGCGCGACCTTGCGCAGGGCAGCAGCAAAGCTCAGGCTGCCAACGCCCTCCTTCGGCATGACCTCGATGCGCCACTCTCCCTCCGGCGAAACGAAGCGGCGGCGCAGGGCCGGATCGAGATCTTCGAGAGTCGGCTTCTTGAGCTGCGTCAGCGCCGCTGCCGTTCGCGCCATGGGCTCCATGCCGGAGAACAGGGAAGCCTCGATGGCCTGAACGCGGGCCGGCGAAGGCAGTTGCGGGTTGGTGAGCAGCGAAATGGCGCGCCGCAGACGATGAGCGGCCTCGCGCAGCGTGTCATCGGTCGAAGGTCCATCGGCAATCTGCTGCAATCCGCCTTCGAGCTGTGCAAAGGTCATCGCCAGCTCCTGCGCAACGCCATCGGCGCGCGGCTGCGGGGCGCTGGGCAGGTGACCTTCAAGCTGGGCCAGGGTGGCGATCTTCTGGTCGAGATCCGGCGGCAGCAGCAGTTCTGCCCATCGGATCGCACCGACCTCGGGCAAGGAACTGAGGGTAGCCACCATTTCGCGCGCCGGATCTCCAGGCTTGGTCAGGACGTGAATGGCGCCCCTGGCGTCGGGCGTCTGCAGCTGGGGTGGCGGAACGAAGCCGGACAGCCGCTCGCCGAACTTGGTCGAGGGCAGGAAGACGGCGCAGAAGACGCCTGCGGCCAAGAGGATCATGGCGCCGAACTGCAGCGCATTGCGTTCCCGCGATCCGACGGGCATGGCCACCGCGACATCGAACCAGTGAAGCGGCAACTCGTCTTCGTCCTGGTCAAAGGCGGCAAGCGCCGCTGGAACCAGGGTCAGCGCGGCCGCAAGCGCAACGCCCGTTCCAAACAATGCGACGACTGCAAACTCGGTCAGCGACGGAATCTGCCGGACCAGCCAGGACAGCCAGAACACCGCAAAGATCACCGCGACCGCACATTGCATGCCGCCACGCCTTTGGCTGGCCAGCATGATCGACTGGCGCACGCCGGCCCCGCGCAATCGGGCCTGGATATGGGCCAGCACCAGTATGGAGGACAGCAGCAGGGCTGGCGCCACCACGGCCGCCGCGAAGGACCATGTGACGCCGTCCAGCCGGGCGTTGAGGATGGCGGCGATGGCAGCCGCCAGGGCAACGGTGACGATAGCGTTCAGAACGAGTGGGATGGCGAGCCGGAGTCGCCCGATGCCGGCCAGCAGCACTGTCAGCGTGACCACAATGGCCAGGCCAACGGGAACGGCGAAATTGCGGATGATCTGGCGGGGCTCGCCCTGGGTTGGCCGCGGAAACAGCCAGGTCACCCCGGTGGCGCTTGCCGTCAGCGATCGGGCGAAGGCCGCCGCTTCATCGTCCATCCCGGCGACGGGTGTCGCGACGACGAACCAGGTGCTGCTGCCGTTTCCAGGCGTCAGCCCCGCAAGTTCCGTCCAGTTCAGTGCGCGGGGTTCGCCCGCCACCTCCGCTTCGATCACGTCCGACGTTGCCATGAGCAGTCCGGCAAGGCCGGGCGGCGAACGCCCCTGCTCCACGGCACGCCCGATTTCGGAGATCAGGGCTGCCAGTCCCTGCAGATCAGGCGCAGCGCTGACGGCAAGATAGAGCGGTTGCTTCTGGATGAGATCGGAAACGCGGGCGGCGATCTCCGCGGCGGGAAGATAGAGCAGGCCATAGCGGCTGTAGAAGGCCCCGGTGCCTGGCACGAAGGCAGATGCAAAGAGGTCCGGCCGGCCGCCGAGCGCGGTCGCCAGTTCGAGCGCACCGTCGCGTCCTGCGTCACGGTTCTCGCCTGACACGACCGCCAGAATGGCGGAATCGATGCCCGGAAAATTCTTCTGGAGCGCGGCCTGCGCAGCCGCCGTGCGATCATCGAGGGTGACTTGCGGAAGGCTGTCTGGGTCCACCGAGAGCGTGGCCAGCGCAAAGCCGATGGCGATGATGGCGAGAACAAGATACCCGGCCATCACGGCCATGCTGTAGCGCGCGCACGCACGTGCGATCAGGGCGAAGCTGTTGGGGCGGATCGGCGGGCGCCGTTGCGGCTCCTTCGGCCGGCCGCTCCAGTGGGGTTGGTCCCATTGCACCATACGTTTAAGACTCTCCGCCATGCATTCGCACCGGTTGCGGATTCGCACACCGCGCTGCATCATAAGCCCTTGAACAAGTAAAGAAAGTGATGAACTGATGAGCGAAAACAAGGGCTGGCGCAGTGAAACCGTGGCCGTCCATGCCGGCGAGGCGATTGACCCGGCAACCCGGGCTTCCTCTCCCAATCTCGTGATGTCCGTCACCTTTGCGCCCGAGACCCTCACGGGCTTCTCTGCCCGCGATGAAAAGGACTATGGCGGCTTCGTCTATGGGCGCGTCTCGAGCCCGACGGTGAAACAGCTGGAGGACAAGCTTGCCGCCCTGGAAGGTGGCGAGATGGCCCTTGCCTTCGCCTCGGGCGTGGCGGCCGCCCATGCGCTGATCTGCGGCCGGCTCAGCGCCGGCGATCATCTGGTGCTGCCCGAGGCAAACTACGTGGGCATTGCCGAACTGGCCCGCGACACCCTGCCCCGCTTCGGCATCGCGGTCTCCTATGTCGATCTCAATGACCTGCAGGCCGTGGCCGACGCCATCCGGCCCAACACGAGAATGCTGTGGCTGGAGACTCCGGCCAATCCGACCATGAAGGTCTGCGACATCGCGGCCCTTGCCGAGCTGGCGCATCAGAAAGGGGTACGCGATGTTGCCGTGGACTCCACCTATGCCTCGCCAATCGCCACCCAGCCGCTACGCCTCGGCGCCGACTTCGTGATCCATTCACTCACGAAATACATCGGCGGGCATGGCGATGCGATGGGCGGCGCGGTCATCGGCCGCAAGAAGGATCTCGATGCGCTCAACCTCGAGGCCTCGGTTCACTTCGGTGGCGTGATGTCGCCTTTCAATGCTTGGCTCATCCTGCGTGGCGCGGGCACGCTGCCAATCCGGATGCGCGCCCATCAGGAGGCGGCACTCACAGTGGCGAAGTTCCTGGAGGCGCATCCCGCCGTCACCCGCGTATTCTATCCCGGCCTCGCCTCGCATCCGCAGCACGAGATTGCGAAAAGGCAGATGCAGAACTTCTCGGGAATGATGACATTCCAGACCAGGGCGCCGGGTCCCGAAATCGCGGCACGCATGATCAGGGAGCTCGAGGTGATCCATTATGCCGTCTCGCTCGGCCATCTTCGCAGCCTGATCTGCTGGATCGGAACCGACGACATCCAGCAATCGACGTTCCGCCACGATGCCGCGGCGCTTGCGCGGTATCGCGAGCTTGCCGGCGACGGCGTGTTCCGGCTTTCCGTGGGAATCGAGAATGGCGACGATCTGATTGCGGACCTAGCGCGCGTGCTGCGCTGACTTCCGACTCATCAGCTGCCAGCTACTGGACCAGACTTGACAGACTATCCAGAGCCGGAAGGAATGTGACATTCATGTGCTTGCGTTCCGGCCGATCCTGTTCACGAGGCGGAACGCCGGTTATGATGTATTCCAGGTAGCGCCCCTTCATGCCGCTCTGAACCCTGGAAAGAATATCCCAGAGCGACTGCCCGAGGTCCGCAAAGCTCAGCACGATGATGGAAGGCAGTACCGGGGTTTGACACTCAAGCAAGACGCACAGATCTCGCCACGCGGATCTCTTTGCCGATATCCATCGCACATTGATGTGATAACGGGATTCTTCGAAACACTGCGCCAGATGAACGGCATCGGAGTCCAGCCGGCTGACCAGGAATACCTGAATCTCCACTTCTGCGCCGGTCGGGATACCCGCGATGCTGTAGTTCATGCTGGCGGCCTGCACCCACGCAGCATGCAGCGGACGGTTGGCAGTAAAGACCCTTGCGGCATCGCGAACCCATTCTTTCGACGGCACGGTACGCCTCTCGCAAGACTCCAAGGTTCGACAGCACCGGCGCGTCGAACATCACGTTTATCGAAGCCTCTTCAGAGAGATAGTCAGGACTTGAGCCATTCCATGTCGTGAAGTACCCCGACAGTGTCCGGGAAAATCCTTACGGCTTTTCCAGCCACCCGCGGCTCGCCGCATATCGAATGAGTTCGACACGGTTTTGAAAGCCCAGTTTCTCGAATGCCCTCGCCTTGTATGTCTCGGTGGTCTTGACGGCGATATTGAGTCGGGCCGCAATGGCCTTGTTGCTGTATCCTTCGGCCAGAAGGCGCAGAACTTCCATCTCTCTGGCGCTGAGGTCGGCGCCTTCCCCGGTTCGCAGCGTCGAGGCATCCTGCGCGTTCTCGCCAAAGGCCTTCGACGTCATTTCGGGATCGATGTAGATGCCGCCAGCGGCGACAATTCGCAAAGCCTTTACAAGGTCTTCGGCGGCAGATCTCTTCAAGAGGTAACCGCTCACTCCGGTCTCAAGCAGCTGACGCAGGTAGCCGCGGTCTTCATGAACCGTCAAAACGACGAGTTTGCAATCGGGGCAGGATCCGCGCAGCTTTTCGGCGAGGACCGTGCCCTTCAGTCCCGGCATCGAAATGTCCAGGACGACAATGTCCGGCTTCAGCTCCGTAGCCATTTCGAGGGCAATCCGGCCGTCTTTCGCCTCGCCCACCACCCTGAGATCATCGTGTGACATGACCAGAGACTTGATGCCTGCCAGCACCACAGGGTGATCATCCGCAAGCACGATATCCAGGTTCTTGGCGAGCATCCTAAGGGAACCTACAGCGGGACTGTCACGATCAGTGTTGTTCCCCTGCCATATCCTGACTCGATTTCCAAGCGGCCTTTCACCAACGCGAGGCGCTCTCTGATACCGAGAAGTCCAAGCCGCGTGGACGGCTTGTTGTCGCGTCCAGGCTCCTCCGGATCAAAGCCCCTGCCATTGTCCTCAACGATGAGCCGGACATCCTCTTCGCCGGCTTCAAGGATCACGCTGACTCGCGTGGCACCGGCATGCTTCACCACATTCGTGACTGCTTCCTGCAGAATGCGATAGAGCGTCGTCTCCGTCTCCGATGGCAACCGGCGGCCCTTGAGCCTGAGGTACAGGTCGACCGCAAGACCGCTGCGCTCGCGCAACTCCTCAAGAAACTGCTCCACCGCGGTCTGCAAACCGAGATCGTCCAGGCTTGTCGGGCGTATCTCCCAGGCAAGGCGGTTGATCTCCTGTCCAACCGAAGTCGCCACCTCCTTCAGTCGCATCACGCCGCTGACGACATCTTGAGAGGACTCCGCATTCCTCGCGAGTTCGTCCAGGCTGAGTTGCATGATGGTCAAGTACTGCCCGAGACTGTCATGCAATTCCCGCGCGATCCGTTGCCGCTCGCTCTCCTGTTCCACGACAGTGCGCCGCAGAACCTGCGAAAGCTCAGCCTCGACAAGGGCGCGGCGATCCCCCTCCGCCTTCAACTCCTGCGCAGTAGCTTCCCATTGCTGAATTCGTCGATCGAGTTCCGCGAGCAGGATCTCCTGCCTTGCACGCGCCACCTCCCGCTCGCGCGCAATGAGATCGATTCTCTGGAGGACCACCTCGTGAAGCGACTGCCGAAGAGCGGCTGCCGTACTGACGTCAGTGCTGCTCCAAGGCTCCGATCTGAGGCGCATTTCCTCTTCCCATGCGGCAAAACTCCTGCGAGGCGAAAGGCGCATCCCGCTCCCGGTGTCTGACATCTCCTTGTCCGGCCTGCCCGCCCAGACGACTGTACGGATGAGTTCCGGACGGAACCACACCACATAATCCTTTGGAACACGCGACACCGAGAGCGCGAGGATGCCGCTTGCCACATCCTTGAACTCAACTGCCGGCGGGTAGATCAGCGGCAGCCCGTCCGAGTGGAATACCCCCTCGACCACATTCTCGCTGAGCCAGGCAACGAGATCCTTGACCTGATCCTTGGAAGGAGTCCTGCCAAGACTGGCAATTCGGCCATCCATCCAAACGCAGACCCCCCCGGCATGTATGTAGTCGAGCAGATTGGGCTGATTCAGCATCAGCCCCCGGGCCAGATCGTCTTCTCCCGACAACGAGGCAATCATCGCGTCGTGCAGCTCCGAGGCCCGTTTGCGCGTTGACAATTCTTCGGCAGAGATCTTGGTCTCGAGAATGTAGGACGCCATCTGCGCGAACAACTCGAGCGTCACCCGGCGCTCGTGGTCAAGAAAATGCGTGGATGCATGGTGACAGGCGATGAGACCCCAGAGTCGCCCCTCGATGATGAGCGAAAGCGACATGGACGCACGAACGCCCATGTTCCGAAGGTACTCGAGATGTACTGGCGAGACACTGCGAAGCGCCAACTGGCTCATGTCCAGTGGCAGACTGGTAAGAGGATTCACATCCGGGTGAAGTGGTGCCGGCTGATACTTCGCGTCGGGAATGATGCGGAGCCAGTTCTGAAGGTAAAGTTCGCGGGCCTGGCGGGGAATGTCGGAGGCGGGATACCTTAGCCCGAGATAGGGTTCGAGGCCCTCCGCAGCCGATTCCGCAACAACTTCACCGGCACCATCCGAGAGGAAGCGATAGACCAGCACGCGGTCAAAGCCGCTGACGGCTCTGACCTGCTCAGCAGCCGTCTGGCAACTGGCAAGGCTGCCGTGAATTGCCTGCATGTTGTGAACCATACTCTGGACCAGCGAAAGCGGGTCGAACAATGCCTCGCCCTTCAGCTGCTCGAGTTCGAGGATGAGCAGCGGACCCTGAGCAAGGGCTGTCACCCCTATAGTTCCGCTTCCGTCGAAAGCATCAAATCGAAACGCCCTCGTAGGTTTGGACGGATCAGCGGCGGCTGCCGCGTTCTTCTCCAGATGGGCGATCAGCTCGGCGGAGAAGAGTTCGCGAATGCTCCGACCGCGGAGTTCGGCTGGCGATATGCCGATGAATGGCAGAGTGGCACCGGCAGCCTGCACGACATCGAGTAAATCGCGGCTGAGAACAAGCAGCGCGCCGTGCGGCTGAATTGACCCAGGGATGCGAATGGGCTCCCGATCGCAGTTATCGATGGTCACGATGCCAAAAGCTGGATCTGACCCGTTCATGGCAATTCAAGTGTCAACATTGCTTTCCGGCGTCCGAATTTTCGATCCAAGCCGAGAGGCGCTGGAAGGTCTGCAAAGCGGAAGTCTCGACGGTCGCCGCGTCACGACCATGGCGCTCTAGAACCTCGATGAAGCCTCTCCACATCTCACCAGTCCTTCCTCCATAAGCCAAGAAGAAGCTGCCGCCTGACACCTCTGAAACGCCCAGTTCGCTCTTGATTCTTCTGCTGATCAGCTGCCCGCCAAGCGTCGAGCCTTCGAGAACGTAAAGAATGCCGACCGCTTCTGGAATCGTACTGGCACACGGCAAGTGTGGACAGTTGCGAACGCACGCGATGGAATCTGAATCAAGGCCGAGATGAGCGAGATCGGCAACCAGCAAGTGGCTCTTGCAACGTTCCTTCAGGTTCAAGCCGGTCTCGCTCCAATCAAGTTCAAGAAGCCGAGCTTCGAGAGGCCGATGGAAGCCGAGAAGCAGAAGCAGGAGTGACGTGTAGTTCTCAAGCGTGACGGCGAAGTCCAGGGACTCCATCAGGTTCTCGAGCCGATCGTGATCGGTCTGCGTCACCGTTCGGAGCCGCATACGCAGCGAGTGGGTTTCTGCAACGCCATTGGACTGCTTGAAAGCCGAAGCCGACACGCTAAGCGATCCCCTTGACTGCCCCGGTTTCGAGTCTAGCCCAGGCAGAGATCATTTGCTCGAAGGAACTTCACGATACTGTCGTTTATGCATTCTCGCCAGCTCAGCGCGCAATTTCGGCAACCAAAAGTTGCTTCACGGTTTGAGGCTTCTTTCGACCTGAAACCGGTCCTGTGCCTTGTGCCTGCGGTAGGACCGGATGCCAACCGGGATCATCGCGAGGTAGGCAAACGCAAACACGGTCAGCAGGTGCCACGGATAGGTCACCAGCATGATGATGCCCAGCGCCGCAAGGCCGAGGATCGGCAGGACCATTTCGCGGCGGATCGACTTGCCCATGGTCTTGCCGGAAAAGGTCGGGACGCGGCTGACCATCAGGATGGCGACAAGGACGATGTATGGCGCAATGAGAACCGCATAGTCATGACCATCGCCGACGAACCCGAGGAAGCCCAGATACATCGGCAGCAGCGCGAGCCCAGCCCCGGCGGGCGCGGGCGCGCCCGTGAAGAAGCCGGCCGACCAGGCCGGCTTGTCCGGATCGTCGAGCGCCACGTTGAAGCGGGCAAGGCGCAGGGCGCAGCAGATGGCCAGGATCAGCGCAATCACCCATCCCGCCGGGCGCAACGCGTTGAGCGACCACATGTAGATCAACAAGGCGGGCGCCACGCCGAAGTTCACGAAATCGGCAAGGCTGTCGAGTTCGGCCCCGAATCGCGACGTCCCCTTCAGGAAGCGCGCGAGGCGGCCATCCAGCGCATCCAGCACGACGGCAAAGATGACGGCTGCGACCGCCAACTCGTACCGGCCTTCCACCGCAAGGCGGATGGCCGTGATGCCGCTGCACAGGGCCAGAAGCGTGATCAGATTGGGGAGCAGATAGCGAACAGGGACGAAGCGGCCTTGACGGCCCGGCCGCGCAGCAGCCGGCTCAGTCGGAGCCTCGCTCATGCCAGGCGGCCGCTGCGCTCGCCTTCGGACGAGGCCAGGTCAGCAAGGACGGTTTCGCCGGCGATGGCACGTTGGCCGACACAGGCCAGGGCAACAGCTCCCTTGGGCAGGTAGACGTCGACCCGGCTGCCGAAACGGATGAGACCGAACCGCTGCCCTGCGGCCAGCCGGTCGCCCTCATTGACGAACTTCACGATGCGGCGCGCGATGAGCCCGGCAATCTGCACCACGCCAATGCGCCTCCCCTCGCCAAAATCGAGGGTCAGGGCCTGCCGCTCGTTGTCGGCGCTGGACTTGTCGAGTTCGGCATTGAGGAAGGCACCGGGCACGTAGGTGATTCGAGTGATCGCAGCATCGACCGGCGAACGGTTCACGTGAACGTCAAACACGTTCATGAAGACCGAGATGCGGGTCACGGGTTCGCGCGGCAGGTCAAGTTCGGGAGGCGGAACGACGGACTCGATGGCGCTGATGCGGCCGTCCGCAGGCGAGATCACCAGCCCCTGACGCATGGGCGTGACCCGCTCGGGATCGCGGAAGAAATAGGCGCACCACAGCGTGAGCAGGATGCCAACCCAGCCCAGTGTCGGTAGGTGAAGCCAGAACAGCACCAGGGTCACCGCCGCAAAGATGGCGATGAAGCGGTAGCCTTCGCGATGGATTGGCACCAGGGCCGCGGTAATGGAATTGACGATGGACATAGGGCTCATCTAGCGCGGTCGCGGCGGTTTGCATAGCGTCTGTGCGGAAGGGCGTCCGGCCGGAGGGATCACTCGTGGCGTGCGGCCCGGCGTTCCACCACCGGGCCGTCACCATCCCCGTTCCGGCCAGATCCTCTTGCGGGACTTCGCCGGCTGCATGACTACCCCCGAGTCATGAGTTCACCATGATGGAAAAATGTAAACGAAAGGAAATCACCGTCCAGTTTGTCTCGAATTTTCGAGGACCAAGACGGAAAACCCAGCGGCAGGATTAATGCCCGGTGGCCAATCACGGTATTCAAGTGGTTACCCGCTTGCGCGTGACCGGCTTCTTCGCGCGGAAGCTGCCTTCAAGCGGCACTTCCTCGGTTTGCTTGAGTATCTCGCGCGCTTCGTCAGCCTGGCGCTGGCGGTTCCACATCGCGTGATAGATGCCCTGTTTGCGCAAGAGCTTCTCGTGCGTTCCACGCTCGGCGACCATTCCCTTGTCGAGCACGATGATTTCATCCGCATCCACCACGGTGGACAGGCGATGGGCAATCACGAGCGTGGTGCGGTTCTCGGAAACCTTCTTCAGAGCCTCCTGAATCTGGTGCTCGGTGAAGCTGTCGAGGGCGGACGTTGCTTCGTCGAGAATCAGGATGGCCGGTCCCTTGAGAATGGTCCGCGCGATGGAGACACGCTGCTTCTCGCCGCCAGAGAGCTTCAGTCCGCGCTCGCCGACCAGCGAGTCATAGCCCTTGGGCAGGCTCATCACGAAATCATGGATCTGGGCCATCTTCGCCGCCGCCTCGACTTCGGCATCCGTCGCATCGGGGCGGCCGTAGCGGATGTTGTAGCGGATCGTGTCGTTGAACAGCACAGTGTCCTGCGGCACCATTCCGATTGCCGCACGCAGGGACTTCTGCGTCACGCCGTCGATGTCCTGGCCATCGATGAGGATGCGGCCCCCGGTCACGTCATAGAAGCGGTAGAGCAGCCGCGACACCGTGGACTTGCCGGCCCCCGACGGTCCGACGATCGCCACCGTCTTGCCGGCCGGAATGGTGAAGGACAGGTCGCGCAGGATCGGCCTTTCCTGGTCGTAGGCGAAACTCACAGTGTCAAAACTTACTTCGGCTTCCGCAACCTTCAGCGGCGTGGCACCGGGCTTATCCTTGATCTCGGCATTGACCTTGAGCAGCTGGAACATCTGCTCCACGTCGATCAGGCCCTGCTTGATCTCGCGATAGGACGATCCGATGAAGTTGAGCGGCATGTAGAGCTGGATCATCAATGCATTGACCAGCACGAAGTCGCCGACGGTGGCCTGACCGTTGCGAACTGCAAGGGCCGACATCACCATGACTATGGTGAGGCCGATGGAGAAGATCAGCGCCTGCCCGGCGTTCAGCACGGCCAGCGACACCCAAGTCTTGATCGCCGCCTTCTCGTAGGTTTCCATCGAGCGGCCGAAGCGTTCGGCCTCATGTTCCTCGTTGCCGAAATACTTCACCGTCTCGAAGTTGAGAAGACTGTCCACTGCCTTGGTGTTCGCGTCGGTGTCGGCATCGTTCATGGTGCGCCGGATGTTCATCCGCCATTCGGTGGCGGCGTAGGTGTACCAGACGTAAAGGATCACCGTGATGACGATGACGGCGGCATAGCTCCATCCGAAAGACCAGACCAGCAGGCCCGCCACCAGCACGATCTCGAGGATGGTTGGGATGGTGTTGAACAGGGAGAAGCGCAGCACCGTGTCGATGCCCATGGTGCCGCGCGAGACAATGCGCGACAGCCCGCCGGTACGGCGCTCGAGATGGAACTTCAGCGACAAGGCATGGAGATGCCGGAACGTCTGGACCGCAAGCACCCGCACCGCGCGCTGGCTCACCTTGGCAAAGACGGCATCGCGCAGCTGCGCGAGTGCCACCATCATGATGCGGCCGAAGCCGTAGGCCAGCACGAAGAACAGCACCACGGTGGCGGCCGTGGCGGCCGCACCGGCTGCCGGGCTCAGCGCATCGGTGGCATATTTGAAGGCATAGGGCGTCGCCACCGTCACGACCTTCGACAGCACCAGCGCAACCATGGCGAAGATCACCCGGGCCTTCAGGCCCGGATGGCCGGCCGGCCACAGATAGGGCATCATGTCCCGCAGAATGGCCCATTGGTCGCCATCCGACCGTGATGGCGTATTCGTATCTGCGCGTGTCTTGCGGCTCACGCTTTCACCCGCTCTGGCGATCCAGTCACTGCGCCGTGGGTTCGGCGGTCAGAGGGTCGCGGGCTTCGGGATCGATGGTTTCCGGCGGCACCACATCGGGCGTCCGGAAGACCTGGCCGGGGTAGATCAGGTCGGGATCTCGGATCTGGTCCTGGTTGGCCTGATAGAGCAGCGTGTACTTCGTGGCGTCGCCGTAGATGACCTTGGAGATGCGCCACAGATTGTTGCCGGGCTGGATCACCACACGGCCTTCGTCGGGCACGGCGGAAGCGGGTTCCGCAGTCGCCGCCGGTACCTGGGCATCGGTCTTCTGGGTGTCACCTTCCTCCGCAGCCGGCTCAGCGCTGGCCACGTTCTTGGTGTCCTCGCGGAAGAAGGGAACCTCGATGCGGCTGGTCACGCTGCCGCCGGCATCAAGACTGTCGATGCGCAGGGAATGGACGCCGGGCGTCACGCGGGCCGTGCCCGAGAAGCTCCACCGGCCATCGGCTGCGATCGGGGCATCGCCCACCGGGGCATTGTCCACGTAGATGCGGGCATTGTTGCCGGGCTCGCCCTGACCCGAAAAGACGATGTTGCCCGAAGGATCGTAGTCCACGGCATCGAGCACGATCTGCCGGGCCTTGCCGGCCGCCGCAGGTGCCGAGGCCTCTTCCGGTGCCGCCGGTGCCGCCGCCTGGGGCTGTTCCTCCGGCATGCCGGGCGATTGCAGAACCTTGGTCGGCTGATCGGGGCTCACCACGGCCACCAGCGCGTCCTGCTTCTTCTCGGCTTCCGGAATGATGACGGCGACCGTCTGGTCGGACTTGGTGACAGTCGTTTCCCCCGTCGCCTTGGACACGATGCTGATACCGCCGCTGCCGGGCGGTAGCGGCCCTTCGGGAACGACGACGAAGCTGCCATCCGCACTTGCAACGGCCGTTCCGATCGGTTGCCCATCCAGCATGATGGTCACTTCCGAACCGGGCTTGGCGCGGCCGGCGATGACGGCCTCGCCGGTCTTTTCCACGCGAACCGTGTCGAAGGTGGGAACGGTGGAGGATGCGGCGTCAGCCGGTGCGGCCGGTTCGGCCGAAGGTGCCGCGGCCACCTGCGCTGGCTGCTCGGCCGTTTCACCG
>JBGSNJ010000005.1:0-2196 GCA_041739715.1 Aestuariivirga sp. | reverse complement strand
GCACCATGACCACCCTCATCCGCGGCGGCACCGTCGTCAATCACGATCATTCGCAGCGCGCCGATGTCCTGATCGACGGCGGCAGGATCGTCGCCATCGGCCAAGGCCTGTCGGGCAAGGAGGTCATCGACGCCGGAGGCTGCTATGTCATGCCGGGCGGCATCGACCCGCACACCCACATGGAACTCATGTTCATGGGCACCGTCTCGGCCGACGATTTCGAATGGGGCACCAAGGCGGGCCTCTCCGGCGGCACCACCATGATTGTCGACTTCTGCATTCCCGCACCCGGCGAATCCATGCTCAAGGCCTACCAGGCCTGGCGCCACAAGGCCGAGAAGGCGGCAGCGGACTATTCCTTCCACATGGCCGTCACCCAGTGGAGCCCGCAGATCCACGACGAGATGGAGACCGTGGTCAAGACCTACGGCATCAACACCTTCAAGCATTTCATGGCCTACAAGGGCGCGCTCATGGTCAATGACGATGAGCTCTACAACTCCTTCAAGCGCTGCGCCCAGTTGGGCGCCCTGCCGCTGGTCCATGCCGAGAACGGCGACGTTGTGGCGCGCATGCAGGCCGATCTCCTGGCCCGCGGCGTCACCGGCCCCGAGGGACATTCCTACTCGCGCCCGCCGGAAGTGGAGGGCGAAGCCGCCAACCGCGCCATCATGATCGCCGACATGGCGGGCTGCCCGCTCTACATCGTCCATGTCTCCTGCGAGCAGACGCATGACGCCATCCGCCGCGCCAAGCAGGCGGGCCAGCGCGTCTTCGGCGAGCCGCTGGTGCAGTACCTCGTGCTCGATGACAGCGAGTACCAGAACAAGGACTGGGACTATGCCGCCGGCCGCGTGATGAGCCCGCCCTTCCGCAACAGGAAGCATCAGGACACGCTCTGGGCCGGGTTGCAGTCGGGCACCTTGAGCGTGGTCGCGACCGATCACTGCGCCTTCACCATCGAGCAGAAGCGCAACGGCCTCACCGACTTCACCAGGATTCCCAACGGCACCGGCGGCCTCGAAGACCGCATGCCGGTGCTGTGGACGGCAGGCGTCAACACCGGCCGCCTCACCAAGGAGGAATTCGTCGCCGCAACCTCCGCCAACATCGCCCGCATCCTCAATATGTATCCGCAGAAGGGCGCGGTCATGGTGGGCAGCGACGCCGACATCGTGATCTGGGATCCCAAGGCCACCAAGACCATCACGGCCAGGAAGCAGATCAGCCGCATCGAATACAATGTCTTCGAGGGCTACCAGTGCACCGGCGTGCCGAAGACGGTTCTGTCGCGCGGCCGCATCGCCTGGCACGAGGGCGACATGCGCGCCAGGCCCGGCGACGGAACCTTCGTCGCCCGCCAGCCCAATGCGCCGGTCAACGTCGCCAACGCCATCTGGAAGGGCCTGACCCAGCCCAGGCCGGTACAGCGCGTGGACGTGACGCCGTGACCGGGATCGCCTACCGGCTGGTAAGTTTCAAATCTTGCCCTTGGGTCCAGCGCGTCGCCATCGTGCTGCGCGAGAAGGGACTTGGCTTCGACTTCATCCACATCGAGAGCGACGACCGGCCGGACTGGTTCGGCGCCGTCTCGCCCCACAACAAGGTGCCGGTGCTGCTGATCGGGGATGACGCGGCCCTCTTCGAGTCGGATGCCATCAACGAGTACCTGGATGAAAGTCATGAGCCGCGGCTTCACCCTGAGGATCCGGTGCAGCGCGCGCTCAATCGGGCATGGATCGCCTTTTCACCCAGCTTTGCCGACATTGCCTCCGGCCATGCCTATGCCGAATCCGAGGCGGGATACGACAAGGCCGTGGCGCAAATTCCAGCCCTCTTTGCCAAGATGGAAGCAACACTCCAACGCAACGGCGCCGGTCCCTTTTTCAACGGCGCCGCCTATTCGCTGGTGGATGCCGCCTATGCGCCCTTCCTGCAGCGCCATCTCTTCCTCGAGCGCATCCGCAGGATCGGCGTGATCGACAACCATCCGCGCCTGCGGGCCTGGGCCGAAGCCATCGTGGCACGGCCCTCGACGCACAGCTTCCCGCCCGCGGAATACGAGGCCATGTATCGCGACATGGTCAAGCGCCGCAAACGCTGGATGTCGCAGTTCGTGGACGGGCTGCAGCCCGCCGCCTGACCGTTCTCTCAGAACGACCACCCGAAGTGATCGATCTCGCGGGCATAGCTTCG
>JBGSNJ010000542.1:0-2599 GCA_041739715.1 Aestuariivirga sp. | reverse complement strand
CCCAGCCGGGCTGGGCCGCCTTGGCGTTCTCGACGGCGGCGCGCAGTTCCGCCTGCGAGGCCAGCGCCACCCGGGCCTGAACCTCGCCGGTGTTGGGGTTGTAGACATCCGCGAAACGGCCGGAAGTGCCCTTGACGTGCTTGCCGCCGATGAAATGCCCGATGTCCTTGACCATGTAACCCTCGCTTGAACTCAAGATGTGGCGGGCAAACTAGGGGGATGGTCCCCGGCCCGCAAGTGACAGTGGCCGCCCGATAACACGTCCAGACGGGATTTGGAATGCGCCGCCGGACCTAGCGCCGGCCAAGCTGCCAGGCCCGGAGGCAGATCATGTCGAGCAGCAGCGAGGCCCCGGCAAGAGCCGTGATCTCGGCATGGTCGAAGGGCGGCGAGACCTCCACCAGATCGGCACCCACCAGATTGACCGTCTTCAGGTTGCGCACGATCTCCTGCGCCTGCCAGGTGGAAAGGCCGCCGCAGACCGGCGTGCCGGTGCCCGGCGCGAAGGCCGGATCGAGCGCATCGATGTCGAAGGTGAGATAGGCCGGGCGGTCGCCGACGATGCTGCAGATCCTTTCGGCGGTGGCCTCGGAACCGTTGCGGTGAACAAAGGCGGCATCGAGCACCGTGAAGCCATGGGTCTCGTCATTCAGCGTGCGGATCGCCGCCTGCACGGAGTGGGACGCGTCGATGATCCCGTCCTGCGCCGCATGGTAGAACATCGTTCCGTGGTCGATGCGCCGCACCGGCTCTGCCCAGGTGTCGGAATGCGCGTCGATCTGGATCAGCGCAATGGGGCCATGGCGTTTCGCCTGCGCCCGAAGCAGCGGCGCGGTGACGGAATGGTCGCCCCCCATGGACAAGAGGAAGGCCCCGCTCTCGAGTATTGCGGAAGCTTCGGCCTCGATGCTGGCGGCAACCTCCATCGGGAATCCCGGATCGAAGGAACAATCGCCGTAATCGACCATGCGCAGCGTCTCGAAGGGATCGAAACCCCAGGGCCAGGGCCCGCCGAACCAGGCGAGATTGGTGGACGCCGCGCGGATGCCGCGCGGCCCGAAGCGGCAGCCGCCGCGGTTGGTGACGCTGAGGTCGTAAGGAATGCCCCAGGCCACCATGTCGACGCGGCGCAGGTCGCGGCTGTAGGGTCTGCGGAACAGGCTGGTGGCGCCGCCGTAGGTCGGCTCATAGCCCATGCCCATGACAGGCGCGCCTGCAAAGGCGAGATCCGGCTTGTCGACCATGCAAAGTTCCTCCCGAAAGCGCTCATCTAGCCAGCGCCACGCCGCCTTCACAAGGGCGCCCAAAGAAAATGGCCGGGCAAGCCCGGCCATTCCTTGGTCGATGCAGCAGGCGTCAGGCCTGCTTCTGGCCGATCTGCGTCATCCAGCTGCCGCCGCCGGAGCGGCGGGGCGCACCCTGGCCGCCATTGGCGCTCTGGCCCTTGCGGTGGGGCTTGGGCTTGCCGCTGCCCTGGGCCTTCTGGCCCTGGGGCTTGCCGTGATTGCGATTGCGGTTGCCGCCGGGCTTCTGGCCCGGCTTGCCCTTGCCCATCGGAGTCCAGCCATGGGTCGGTGCCAGCGCCGGCACGTTCTTGAGGCCAAGCGCATGCTCCATCACAGGAACCGGCTGGCGGATGGTCTTCTCGATGTCGCGCAGCAGCGGGCGATCTTCCGGCGTGCAGAAGGCGATGGCTTCGCCCGTGGCGCCCGCCCGCGCGGTGCGGCCGATGCGATGCACATAGGATTCCGGCACGAAGGGCAGGTCGTAGTTCACCACGTGGCTGACGCCGTCGACGTCGATGCCGCGCGCCGCGATGTCGGTTGCGACCAGCACCAGGATCTTACCCGCCTTGAAGCCGGCCAGCGCCTTCTCGCGGTTGGCCTGCGACTTGTTGCCGTGGATGGCCGCGGCCGTGAAGCCTCCGGCGGAGAGGTGCTTCATGACCTTGTCGGCGCCGTGCTTCGTCCGTGTAAAGACGAGCGTGCGCGTCATGTTGTTGTCCTTGAGCAGCTCGGCCAGCAGCTTCACCTTGTTGGCGGGATCGACGTGGATCACGGCCTGGTTCACCCGTTCGGCCGTGGTGGCGACGGGCGCCACTTCGACACGGACGGGATTGCTGAGCAGCGCGTCGGCAAGGCCAGCGATCTCCTTCGGCATGGTGGCCGAGAAGAACAGGTTCTGGCGCTGCTTGGGCAGCATGGCGGTGAGCTTGCGGATGGCGTGGATGAAGCCGAGGTCCAGCATCTGGTCGACTTCGTCGAGGACGAAGATCTCGACCTTGGACAGGGTCACGGCCTTGCGTTCGATGAGATCGACGAGGCGGCCGGGCGTGGCGACGAGAACGTCGATGCCGCCGCGCAGGATCTCGATCTGCTTGCCAATGCCGACGCCGCCGAAGACCACGGCACGCGAGACGCGCAGGTTCTTGCCGTAGGTGCGGAAGGAGTCGGAGATCTGCGAGGCGAGTTCGCGCGTCGGGTGGCAATCAAAACTAAATTCATAGGACGTTACCTGTATTCTCTACTTCGAAGCTGCCAGAAAGACCAGAACCGGAGCAAGAAGCGCCACATCGGCAAGCACTCTCAGCGCTGCGGGC
>JBGSNJ010000201.1:0-1673 GCA_041739715.1 Aestuariivirga sp. | reverse complement strand
GTTCTTGTTGACGAAGTCGTCGGCGTCCGGCCCTGGCCTGGCGGCGCGCACCACCTTCAGGATCGTCTCGGCCACCTGCTCGCCCACAGGAATGACGCGGGTCAGGCGCTGGGCATTCGTGAGCTCGGTCGTGCTCAGCACCTTTTCCGCCTCGGCCTCGGCAGAACCCGTGGTGGCGAACAGCATGCGGCGCTCGGCATCGAGCGAGGGGTAGGGTACATCGATCTGCAGCAGGAAGCGGTCGAGCTGGGCTTCGGGCAGGGGATAGGTCCCTTCCTGCTCGATCGGGTTCTGGGTGGCCAGCACATGGAAGGGTCGCGGCAGGTCGTGGCGCATGCCGGCCACGGTGACATGGTGCTCCTGCATCGCCTGCAGCAAGGCGGACTGGGTGCGCGGGCTGGCGCGGTTGATCTCGTCGGCCATCATCAGCTGGCAGAAGACCGGTCCCGGCACGAAGCGGAACTGGCGCCGCCCGCCCTCGCTCTCGTCGAGCACTTCGGAACCCAGGATATCGGCCGGCATCAGGTCGGGCGTGAACTGCACGCGCTTTTCCTCTAGGCCCAGCACCCGGCCCAGCGTGCTGGCCAGTTTCGTCTTGGCAAGGCCGGGCGCACCCACCAGCAGGGCATGGCCGCCGCCGAGAATGGCGATCAGCACCTGTTCCACCACCTCGTCCTGGCCGAAGATGACCTTGCCGATGGCGGCGCGCACTTTGGTCAGGCGCTCGCCCATGGCCTCGAGATCGGCGAGAATCTGGCGGTCTGCTTCATTGATGCTGGGCATGACGCTCACTATAGTTGTTATAGTTGTTTCACGCCAATCTTGGACGGCGGAACGGGTTTGCTGGTAATGACATCCTCGTGAATGAGAATGGCCTAAAAGAGGCGGTTCACGTTACGACTCATACAGGGTTTACGGTGCGATGACGACCGCAGATCAAAGGGATCCGGCCAATCCGCTGCGGGGCCTCGCGGACGCCGCGAAGGCGGGGCGCGGGCCAGCGCCCGTGCATCTTTGGAACCCGCCCTTCTGCGGCGATATCGACATGCGGATCGCCGCTGATGGAACCTGGTTCTACCTCAATTCGCCTATCGGCCGTAAGCCGTTGGTGCAGCTCTTCGCCTCGGTCCTGCGTCACGATCCGGACGGCAAGTACTACCTCGTCACGCCTGTGGAAAAATGCGGCATCCGCGTGGATGATGCGCCCTTCACGGCGATTCGCATGGCGGTAGAGGGTGAGGGCAGGGACCGCATCATCCGCTTCGAGACCAATGTCGATGATGAGGTGACGGTCGATGCCGCGCATCCTCTGCGATTCATGGACGAACCGGGCACCGGTGGATTGAAGCCCTATGTGACCGTTCGTTCCAATCTCGAGGCGCTTGTCTCCCGGGCGCTGTTCTACGACCTGGTCGGCGCCGGCACGGTGGAGGAGGGCTGGTTCGGCGTCTGGTCGTCCGGACGCTTCTTTCCCATGCAGCCCGCCGCCGAGATCGGCCTCGCATCGTGAATTTCCGCTTCGACGAGGATGAGTTTCGCAGCCGCGCCGGGCGGCTCTTCCCGGCGCCGCCGGATGTGCCGCGCCGCAGCGACGATGACCTCAATCCGGATGCCCGCATCATTGCGCCGGGGGTTATGCCAAGGCCCGCCGCGGTTCTGGTGCCGGTGGTCGC
>JBGSNJ010000420.1:0-13556 GCA_041739715.1 Aestuariivirga sp. | reverse complement strand
GGCGAAGGCCACGCGCTGCTGCTGTCCGCCGGAAAGTTGCGACGGGCGCCGGGCGCCGTAGTCCGCCATCTTCACCAGCGCCAACGCCTGGTCGACCGCCCCGTCGATCTCGTCCTTCGGTCGCCCCTGCATGCGCAGGCCGAAGCCCACGTTCTCGGCGACGGTCATGTGCGGGAACAGCGCATAGTGCTGGAACACGGTGTTCACCGGCCGCCTGTCGGGCGGCAGATGCGCGATGTCCTTGCCGTGCAGCAGGATCTCGCCGGCAGAGGGAAACTCGAAGCCCGCGATCAGGCGGAGCACTGTGGTCTTGCCGCAGCCGGACGGCCCCAGCAGGGTGAAAAACTCGTTCTCCCGAATGGTGACGGACACATCGTCGAGGGCCTTTACGCCCCCGGGAAAAACCTTCGAAATCCCGCGCGCCTCAACGGCGGATTGCCCTGCAGCCAAAGAACGACTCCCCCCGCTTCTTGTTTTTGTGCGGTTGCGAAGTTCATCCTATGACGAGATTACGGCCCTTGCCAATACGTTTCAGAGGCTCCAGCCGCCGTCGATCACGAAAGTCTGGCCGGTGACGAAGGCGGCCTCGTCGCTTGCCAGATAAACCACCAACATGCCGATTTCCTCGGCACGCGCCATGCGGCCCATGGGCTGGCGCGAGACGAAGGCCGCCTTGGCGCCCTCGAAGTCGCCGGTGGCTTTCAGGCGCTCCATCAGAGAAGGGCTGTCCACCGTGCCGGGGCAGATGGCGTTGACGCGGATGCCCTTCGAAGTGAAGTCCGCCGCCAGTGCCTTGGTCATGCCGATGACCGCCGCCTTGGTGGCGCCGTAGACGAAGCGGTTCGGCACGCCCTTGATCGATGACGCCGCGGAAGCCATGTTGATGATGACACCATTGCCGCGCGCCAGCCAGCCCGGCATGAAGGCCTTCATCATCCGGTAATGGGCCTTGACGTTGAGGTCGAAGGAGAAATCCCAGGCCCGGTCGTCGGTCTCGAGAATGGTGCCGGCATGGACGTAGCCGGAGCAGTTGAAGAGCACGTCGGGTATGCCCACCCGCTTGGCGGCGGCATCGACCTGGTCCTGCTTCAACACGTCGAGCGTGAAGGTCTCGATGCCCTGGTGCTCGGCCGCGAGGCTGGCCAGCGCCTCGGCGTTGATGTCGGTCGCCCAGACCTTGGCGCCTTCGCGCGCCAGGCACAGCGCCGAGGCGCGGCCGATCCCCTGACCGGCCGATGTGACGATGGCGGTCTTGCCGTTGAGCCTTCCGGCCATGGACTTCTCTCCCTGATCCTGTTCAAACTGGAGGCCTTCACTAGCGCCTGACCGCGAGGCTTGTCCATGAGCAACGAAGACCTCTGTTACCTCTCCGCAACCGAGGCCCTGAAGTTCTTCAAGTCCCGCAAGCTGAGTCCGCGCGAACTCATGGCGGCGCTGATCGCACGGATCGAACGCGTCAATCCGAAGGTGAACTGCTTTGCCGACCGCTACTTCGACGAGGCGATGGACCAGGCCGGGGCCGCCGAGGCCCGCTACATGAAGCGAGGCTCCAGGACCTTGCCGCTCGAAGGCATCCCGGTGGCAGTGAAGGACGCCCAGCGCGTGGCGGGAAGGCGCACCACGCATGGCTCGCTCATCTTCAAGGACACCGTGGACACGCACTCCGATCCGATGATCGAACGGCTGCAGGCGGCTGGCGCCATCGTCTTTGCCCGCACCACCACGCCGGAATTCTGCCTCTCGGGCATCACCGCCTCGCGCATCTGGGGCATCACCCGCAACCCGTGGAACACCGACTGGGGCCCGGGCGGATCATCCGGCGGCTCGGGTGCGGCACTGGCGGCAGGGCTCACCACCATCGCCACCGGCACGGACATTGGCGGATCGATCCGCATTCCGTCCGCGGCCTGCGGTGTCGTCGGATTCAAGCCGCCGCATGGCCGCAATCCGGATGGCGCACCGGCGAACTTCGACCGCTTCAATCACTGCGGCCCGATGACCCGCAGCCTGGCCGACGCCGCGCTGATGCAGAACATCACCTCGGGCCCGCATCCGCTTGACCACGATTCGATCAGGGCAAGAGTGAAGCTGCCACTGACGCCGGCCGCGATCAAGGGCATGAAGATCGCCTACTCCGTCGACTTCGGCTACGTCGAGGTCGATCGCGACGTGCGCCAGAACATGATGCTGGCGCTCGACGTCTTCCGCCGCCTCGGCGCCCGCGTCGAGGAAGTGGACCTGGGCTGGAGCGAGTCGGTCGATCACGACTGCCTGCACTGGTACAACTGCATGAACTTCGGACGGCAGACCATCTGGTATCAGCGCGACTATGCCGACCTCATGACCGACTACGCCCTGAAATTCGCCGAGGCGGCGAAGCGCAACACCGCCATGGACGACGTGCACCGTCCCTGGCAGCGCGCCCATGTGATGTACCAGACGCTGGGACCGGTGCTGGCGAAACACGATGTCTTCATCTGTCCCACCAACAACGCGCCGTCGGTCAGGGCCGATCACGATCCGTGGGATCCGGACTACCGCATCAACGGCAAGAAGGTGGATCCGGAGTTCGGATGGGTCATGACCCACCAGTTCAACATGCTGCACAATTGCCCGGTCCTGGCCGTACCCTCGGGCCATGCCGCCAGCGGCGTGCCGACAGGCATCCAGATCGTGGGCCGGACCTGGGACGATGCCCGCGTCTTCAAGGCGGGCCTCGCCTATGAGAAGGCCCTCGGCGGCTGGTTCACCGCAAAGGGCAAGCGTCCGCAGCTCGGCTGATCAGGCGAACTTCTTGAGTTCCTCGAGGATGGCGGCGCCCATCTGCGTGGTGGTGGCATTGGCAGGCTGGTCGCCCGCGATGTCCTTGGTGCGGATGCCCCTGGCGAGCACCGCCGCGATCGCCTGATCCAGCTTCGTCGCCCAGTCGCCGAGACCCAGCGAATAGCGCAGCGCCATGCCGAATGAAGCGATCATGGCGATCGGATTTGCCGCACCGGTGCCCGCGATGTCGGGCGCAGAGCCATGCACCGGCTCGTAGAGCGACTTGCGGCGGCCGCTCTTGGCGTCGGGGGCTCCGAGCGAGGCCGAGGGCAGCATGCCGAGCGAGCCGGTGAGCATGGCGGCCACATCCGAAAGCACGTCGCCGAACAGATTGTCGGTGACGATCACGTCGTACTGCTTGGGCCAGCGCACCAGCTGCATGGCGCAATTGTCGGCGAGCACGTGCTCCAGCGTCACCTTGGGGTATTCGGCCGCGTGGATGCGGGTGACCACCTCGTTCCACAATACCCCCGTCTTCATCACGTTGCGCTTTTCAGCCGAGGAGACCTTGTTGCGGCGGGTCAGTGCCAGCTCGAAGGCGACGCGGCTGATGCGCTCGATCTCGTAGGTCTCGTAGACCTGCGTGTCGATGCCGCGCTTCTGCCCGTTGCCCAGGTCGGTGATGGTCTTGGGTTCGCCGAAGTAGACGCCGCCCGTCAGTTCACGGACGATCAGGATGTCGAGCCCTTCCACGACCTCGCGCTTGAGCGAGGAAGCATCCGCCAGCGCCGGATAGCAGATGGCGGGACGCAGATTGGCGAAGAGGCCGAGATCCTTGCGCAGCCGCAACAGTCCCGCCTCGGGGCGAACCTCGTACGGCACCTTGTCCCACTTGGGCCCGCCCACCGCGCCGAAGAGCACGGCGTCGGAGGCCATGGCAAGCGCCATGTCGGATTCGGAGATGGCCTTGCCATGGGCGTCATAGGCGGAGCCGCCGACCAGTCCGCGCTCGGTCTCGAAGCGCGCGATGCCCTGGGCATTGAACCAGGCGATGAGCTTCTCGGCTTCAGCCATGACTTCCGGGCCGATACCGTCGCCCGGAAGCAGAAGGAGTTTATAGGAGGCCATGTGCTAATCCATGCGTGAGGGAAAACCGGCGCGATGGGTAGCCCTTGCCGATGGCCGGCGCAAGCCGGATTTACGCGTCCTGGACCCGGGTCACGCGGAAGGTACGCAGGCCATCGTCCTCGCGGATCGACACGTACTCGCCAGATTTGAAGACGTGATCGGCGAAACGGTAGCCGCTCTCGTCATCTTCCTCGTCCGAGTGGATGTCGTAATGGAAAGCCCAGGAGCCGCCCGGCTTGCGGATCAGATGGCCGATGTCATCCTCCTCGCCGGGGCGGAAGCGCCGCACCCGGCAGTGATCCCGCAGCCTGTGCCACTCGTCGGCATCGATGCGGCCTGCCGCATCCAGCGGCGCGCCGAATTCATAGCCGATCCTGTTGGAGCCTTCGGGATGATCGTGGTCGCGGGCCAGTTCAAGTCGAATCTTCTTCAGCATGCCATCACCTCAATGCGACATGAGAACCGGCCGGTTGAGCCGGCTCAGCACGAATCGGGTGGCGCCGCCGAAGATGAACTCGGCCAACCGGCTGTGGCCATAGGCGCCCATGACGATCAGGCCTGCACCAACATCATCGGCACAGCGCAGAAGCGCCTGGCCTTCATCGAGACCATCCGTCGGATAGCCCTGGGTTTCCACCTTCACGCCATGACGCGCCAGAGTTTCGGCAATGTCTGCCCCCGGCACGCTGGCCTTCAGACTGGCATCCTTCTGCGGATCGACCCGGATCACGCGCACTTTCTTTGCGACCCGGAGCAGCGGCAGCGCATCGAAGGTCGAACGGGCCGCCTCGCGGCCGCCGTCCCATCCAACCACGACGTCATCCAGCGACAGCTTCGCCTCGCCCTGATGAGGCAGCACCACCACGGGGCGTCCGACGCCCATCAGAACCTGCTCGACGAAGTCGCGCTCGACGCCAGTGACCTCGTCCGGATTGGTGGTGGAAACCACGAGGATGTCGGCGCATCGACCCTTGGCCACCACTTCGTCGGCGATGATCGGCGTCCGGCTGTCGACCTGATGGAAGTCGAAGGCAAGACCCTCCTTGGTCATCGCGGCTTCAAACTGCTCGCGCACCTTGGCGGCATTGTCCTTGAAGAAGCTGCGATTGCCTTCGAAGACCTGGGGAGCGGCCTCGAAGCCCACGGAAGGGTAGACCTGTACCGCAGGAATGACATAGAGACCGGACACATGCGTCCCCAGCGCTTGCCCCAGCTTGGTCGCGGCAGCAAGCAGCTGCGGCAGCCGGCCGACCTCGTTGAGGGACACCAGTATCGTCTTGTAACCCATCGCTTGATCCTCCTGTGTCGGGCGGGATAGTGGCCGAAGGGATCAGGGCGAGCCTTGACCCCGATCAATGATGCAGTGAATCCTGCCCCGCGAACTGGGCCAGCTTCGCCATATCCGGCACCAGGATCAACCGGTTCGAACTCAGCCGTATGACATGGCTGGTCTTGAGCCGGGTCAGCTGGCGGCTCACGGTTTCGATGGTGAGGCCGAGATAGTCGGCTATGTCGGCCCGGGTCAGCGGCAATTCGAAGCCCGACATGCCGGGCGTGTTCTTGTGCTGGCAGCCGGTCATGAGGCTGCGGCGCGCCAGCATGTAGAGGAAGCTCGCAACCTTCTCCTCGGCTGTCTTGCGGCCCAGCAGCAGCATCCAGTCGCGGGCCGCATCGAGCTCGTCCAGCGTGTGCTGGAACAGGCGTTGCTGCAGCCCGGGGTACTCGCCGACCAGACGTTCGAAGGCGGCATTGGGGAAGGTGCAGATCTCGACATCGGTCGCCGCTTCCGCCGTATACGGATTGTTCTTGCTATAGGCCCGCCCAAGAAAGTCCGGCGCAAAGAGAAGGCCAACGATCTGCTGGCGGCCATCGGGCAAGGTCTTGGTCAGCTTGATGGCACCCGAGATCACATTGGCGAAGAAGTCGACCGGTTCTTCATCCGAGATGATGGTCTGACCGGCGCTGACCTTCTTGCGATGGGCGATCTGCGCGAGCTTCTTGATCTGGACTTCGTCCATGGCGCCGCAGACGGCCTGATGCCGGACCGAGCAGTGATCGCAGCGATGCATCACATCGGGCAGGATGGACGTGACTGTTCCATGCATGACGCCTGTGTCCCCCGTTTCTGCCATGATTGTAGATGTAGTGTCTCTCTCCCGGAATTGGGCTGCGTCGGATCGTCCCGTCCTGCCTTACTACTCCGCGGCCTTCAGCGCCATGGGGTTGTTCGGATGGGTGGTCCAATTGGCATAGGACGGTTCGATCTTCCGGCCGGTCCGGGGATCGGTTCCTTCGGTCATACGGACCATGGTAATGCAGTCCTGCACCGGACACACCTCCACGCAGAGGTTGCACGCCACGCACTCAGCGTCGATCACCTCGAAGTGCCGTTTACCATCCTTTTCCTTCATGATCGCCTGGTGCGAAGTGTCTTCGCAGGCGGCATAGCAGCGGCCGCACTTGATGCAGAGATCCTGGTCGATATGCGCCTTTGTCACGTAATTGAGATTGAGATACTGCCAGTCGGTGACGTTGGGCACCGCGCGGCCGCGGAAATCCTCGATGGTGGCATAGCCTTTCTCGTCCATCCAGCGCGCCAGACCGGACTTCATCTCCTCGACGATGCGGAAGCCATAGGTCATCGCGGCGGTGCAGACCTGCACCGTGCCGGCGGACATGGCGATGAATTCCGCCGCATCGCGCCAGGTCGAGATCCCGCCGATGGCCGAGATCGGAAGCCCGTGGGTTTCCTTGTCGCGCGCGATCTCCGCCACCATGTTGAGCGCGATGGGCTTGACCGCCGGTCCGCAATAGCCGCCATGACTGCCCTTGCCGTCGATGGTGGGCATGGGCGCAAAATTGTCGAGATCGACCGAAACGATCGACGAGATCGTGTTGATCAGCGACACGGCATCGGCTCCGCCCTTCATCGCGGCCCGCGCCGGATAGCGGATATCGGTGATGTTGGGTGTGAGCTTCACGATCACCGGCATGCGCGAGTGCTGCTTGCACCAGCGCGCCACCATCTCGATGTATTCGGGCACCTGCCCCACGGCAGCCCCCATGCCGCGCTCACTCATGCCATGCGGGCAGCCGAAGTTCAGTTCGATGCCGTCGCAGTCGGTCTCCTCGACACGAGCCAGGATCGCCTTCCAGGCCTCCTCGTTGCACGGCACCATCAGCGACACGATCATGGCGCGGTCGGGCCACTCCCGCTTCACCTTCTTGATCTCACGCAGATTGACCTCGAGCGGCCGGTCGGTGATCAGCTCGATGTTGTTGAGCCCGAGCAGGCGCCGGTCGGCGCCGTGGATGGCGCCATAACGCGGGCCATTGACGTTGACGATGGGCGGGCCGTCCTCGCCCAGCGTCTTCCACACCACGCCGCCCCAGCCCGCCTTGAAGGCGCGCACCACATTGTACTCCTTGTCGGTCGGCGGCGCCGAGGCCAGCCAGAAAGGATTGGGCGACGTGATGCCGACGAAGGTGGAGCGAAGATCAGCCATGGTCCCTCTCCTCAAGCCTTGAGAAACGCGTTGATGGATTCGGCCGCACGGCGGCCATCGTCGACCGCCGCAACCGTGAGGTCCTTGCCGCCCGCAGCACAATCGCCGCCGGCCCAGATGCCCCGGACACTGGTGCGGCGTTCGGCATCGACCTTGATGCGCCCGCCCGACAGTTCGAGCGCGCCGCCGGCCGCATCGACGAAGGTCTGGCCGATGGCTTTGAAGATCATGTCGGCGGAAAGATCGAAGGTCTCGCCCGTGCCTTCGAGCCTGCCTTTCTTCTCCACCGTGTACTCGCAGCGCAGCCCCACGGCCTGGCCCTTCTTGATCAGAACCTTCTTCGGCATGACCCAATGCTTGATCTTCACGCCCCTGGTCTGGGCCAGATCCTGTTCGAAGAGGCTTGCCTTCATCTGCTCCTGGCCGCGGCGATAGAGGATGGTCACGTCCTCCGCGCCCAGCAACTTCGATTGGACCGCGACGTCGATGGCCGTCATGCCGCCGCCGATCACCAGCACGCGGCGCCCCACAGGAAGCCTGGACAGGTCTCTCGCCTGGCGGATGTCGGCGATATAGTCGACCGCATCGACGACGCCGTCCGCATCTTCGTCCTTGGCGGCCAGGGCATTCACGCCCTGCAGGCCCATGCCGAGAAACACCGCATCATAATGCTTCTTCAGATCGACAAGCTTCAACTTCTTGCCCAAGGCCTTGCCATGCTCGATGGCGATGCCGCCGATCGCTTGCACGAAGTCCACTTCCTTCTGCGCGAAGTTGTCGACCGTCTTGTAGGCGGCGATACCATACTCGTTAAGGCCGCCGGATTTCTTGCGCGCCTCGTAGATGGTGACATCATGTCCATGCATTGCCAGCCGGTGGGCGCAGGCCAGCCCGGCCGGGCCGGCGCCGACAACCGCCACGCGCTTGCCGCTCGCCATCGCCCGCACATAGGGATGGATCTTGTCCTGCATGGCGATATCGGTGGCATAGCGCTGCAACTGGCCGATCTTCACGGGCTTGCCCTCCGCGGCCTCGCGGACACAGGCCTCTTCGCACAGCGTTTCGGTCGGGCAGACCCTGGCGCACATGCCGCCCAGGATATTCTGGTCGAAGATCGTCTTGGCCGCGCTCTTCGGGTGACCCGCCTGGATCTCGCGAATGAACATGGGGATGTCGATGGAGGTCGGGCAGGCCGTCATGCAGGGCGCATCGTGGCAGAAGTAGCAGCGGTCGGCTTCGACCAGGGCCTCATGGTCATCGAGGGGCGGGTGCAGGTCGGCGAAGTTCGCGGCGTAGTCCTGCCTGATGAGCCGTTTGCCCGAGATATCCGGGCCCTTGCCTGCTGCCATCGGGGCATCCTCCAGACGCATTGCGCTAACTGTCGTGGACGATGACAGATATTGTTCAAACGGTCAAATTCCACTGCCGTTCGGGCACTTAGTGGCCAGCTCCCGAAAAACTCGACCTTCGTCGAGAGCGGGCTTTTGTTGCATTGCAAGATCGTCTAGCTTTCTGCCACATTACCCGTTCAAGGGGAGAGAAACATGACGGCAAACGCCAAGGCTGCGAAGCCTGCCAATACCAATGCGCCCGTAAAGGGCCTCTACGAAATCGGCGAGATCCCGCCGATGGGTCACGTGCCGGAAAAGATGTATGCTTGGTGCATCCGGCAGGAACGGCACGGCGCCCCGGACACGGCCATGCAAATCGAGGTGGTTCCCACCTGGTCGATCGGCGAGGACGAGTGCCTGGTTCTGGTGATGGCCGGCGGGGTCAACTACAACGGCATCTGGGCCGCGCTCGGCAAGCCCATTTCGCCGCACGACGGGCACAAGAACCCTTACCACATCGCGGGCTCGGATGCCTCGGGCATCGTCTATGCCGTGGGCGCGAAGGTGAAGCGCTGGAAGGTAGGCGACGAGGTCGTCATCCACTGCAACCAGGACGACGGCGACGACGAGGAATGCAATGGCGGCGACCCGATGTTCTCCAACTCGCAGCGCATCTGGGGCTACGAAACCCCGGACGGATCCTTCGCGCAGTTCACCCGCGTCCAAGCCCGCCAGCTGCTGCCCAAGCCCCAGCACCTGACCTGGGAGGAGGCAGCCTGCTACACGCTCACGCTGGCCACGGCCTACCGCATGCTCTTCGGCCATCGCCCGCATGTGCTGAGCGCGGGCCAGAACGTGATGGTCTGGGGCGCCTCGGGCGGCCTCGGCTCGATGGCGATCCAGCTCATCGCCACCGTCGGCGCCAATGCCATCGGCGTGATCTCGGACGACGACAAGACCGACTTCGTCAAGCAGCTCGGTGCGCGCGGCGTGATCAACCGCAAGAATTTCAACTGCTGGGGACAGATGCCCCAGGTCGGCACGCCCGCCTACAACGAATGGCTCAAGAACGCGCGCGAGTTCGGCAAGGCCATCTGGGCCTTTACCGGCAAGGGCAACAACGTTGACATGGTCGTCGAGCATCCCGGCGAGTCGACCTTCCCGGTCTCCGTGCTCATGACCCGCCGCGGCGGCATGGTGGTGATCTGCGCCGGTACCACCGGCTTCAATCTCACCATGGACGCGCGCTACCTGTGGATGCACCAGAAGCGCGTCCAGGGATCGCACTTCGCCAATCTCATGCAGGCCGCCGCAGCCAACAAGCTGGTCATGGCGCGGCGCATCGATCCCTGCATGTCCGAGGTCTATGCCTGGAGCGACATCCCCAAGGCCCACATGAAGATGTGGAAGAACGAGCATCGCCCCGGCAACATGGCCGTGCTGGTCTCGGCGCCGACCACCGGCCTGCGGAACTTCGATGACGCCGTCGAGGCCGCAACCAGATAGGTCATCGGCAACAGCGGCGGGCCTGCATGCGCGGGCTCCGCTGCGTCACACCTCTTCGTTGCGCTCGATCCGGGTTGCGCGCCGGACTTCGATCACGCGGTTCACCTCGCCACCGAGGATGAGCACCAGCGCCGCAAGATAGAGAAAGAACATCATGGCAAAGAGCCCCGACAGCGATGCGTAGGTCGAGGCAAAGGTGTTGAAGTTCACGAGGTAGTACGAGAAGGCGCTGGACAGCGCGATCCAGACGATCACGGTGAGGATCACGCCGGGAAGCACCTCCAGCACGCGCAGCTGCTTGGCCGGCAGCACGCGATGGCAGATCAGCAGCCCGGCGGTGAGAAGAAGGATCGCGATCGGCAGGCGAACCTGTTCCAGTGTCGAGAAACTGGCCTGCAGTTCCGGTGCATGGGCATTGATGATGGCGATTCCGACCGGCGCGAAAACCAGCAGCAGGGCCACGGTCAGCAGCAGCACGGCCGAGCCGATGACAAACAGCACGTTCTGCAGATAGAGCACCCAGATGCTGCGGTCCTCGCGAAGATCATAGGCACGGTTGAGCCCGACGCGCACGCTGTCGACGCCGGCCATGGCGCTCCAGATGGTGAGCAGCGCCGAGAGGCTGAGCAGGCCGGTCCGCGGCACGGTGAGGATGGAGCGGATCTCGCCGGCGAGCGGCTTCACCAGTTCTTCTGGGGCAACGCTGAGCAGATAGTCGACGATGCTCTGGGCCAGCGCTTCGTTACCGAAGAAGCCGCCGAGTGCGGTGAGGAAGATGAGAAAGGGAAACACCGAGAAGAGCGAGCGGAAGGCAATGTTGCCGGCAAGCGGAATCGCCTCGTCGGCGAAGAGCCGGTAGAAGCTCTCGCGCGCCAGTGAAGAAAGTGTTGGAACCGCAGAGCCGCCCTGATCGTCCATGGGCTCTGGATAGCCCACGGGGGCGCGTTACGCCAAGACCTTCGCGGTTTCTCTCTCGATGGCGGCCCGAAGGCCGGGTTCGAGCTTCAGCCGAGAGGCCAGCATTGCGAGATAGGCCTGTTCGGCCGGATCGTCGGGATCGATGGCCAGAACCGAAGCGGCATAGATCTCGACCGCCAGCTCCGGCGTGGTGGCGGCAGCCACCACCTGGTCGATGTTCAGGGGTTTGCGCAACTCGTCCATGATGAAGGCCTTCGACTCGGTGTCGAGGTCCATCTCGTCGAGCTTGCCGAAGATCTTCTGCTGCTCCTGAGCGTCGATGTGGCCATCGGCCTTGGCCGCGGCGATCATCGCGGTGAGGAGCGCCAGGCTCTGGGTGTCGCGCTCGCGTTCGATGCGCGGCAGGAAAGGCGTTCCTTCGGGCCGCGGCGTGATGTCCTTCATGTTGGGCGCTTCGGGTGCGGAGGGTTGCTTCGAGGCCTGCCAGTCGTTGTAGGCCTTGTAGGCAAGGCCTGCCAGCGCGGCGGTGCCGCCCACCTTCAGCGCGGTCTTGGCCAGTTTCTTGGTCGACTTGCCGCCCAGGAGAATGCCTGCAAGCCCGCCCGCAGCGGCGCCGCCCGCAAGGCCCTTGATCAGGTCGGGTGACAGGCCCTTCTGGCCGGTTCCGGGAGCATTGCCGCCGAGGAATTGCTCCAGAAGCTTCTTGGGATCGAACATGCTGAACCTTTCAAAATCCGGCCGCACCCGGCCTGCGAATGCCGACGCAACATGTGGGCATTACCGGGCAGCCTTGCAAGACGTCGGCCTCTCAGACCGCTGCCGGATCTCCCTGCCGCATGCGGTCCAGCGTATCGCGAGCCTTGTCGCGATGGCGCTGGTGCAGATGCACCCGCACCACGTTTACCGCCGCCAGCAGCACCGCCATGTCGTCGGTAAAGCCGAGGCCCAGCACGAAGTCGGGCACCACATCCAGCGGCAGGATGAAATAGGCGAGCGCGCCGATCAGGATGGTCTTGGCGCGCATCGGCGTGGCCGGATCGAAGGCGCAGAAATAGGCCGCGACCACGTCCTCGGCGAAGGGCACATTGGCCAGCACCCGCTTCATCTTCGGAAAGAAATCGCGCCGGACCCCGGCTTCCTTCTGCGTCAGAACCATTTCGGCCTCCTCCCGCGCAAGCCCAAACGAACCGTCATATGGATGCGCGCGGCACCGGTTTCAAGCCCTCAGCGCTGGGCAAACCACAGACTGGCCATGAGGATGACGATGGCAACGAACTGCAGGATGACGCGCCAGCGCATCAGAGTCTGGGACGTGTTGGAAGACCCGCCGCGGAACATGTTCCACAGGCCTGCGAGGAGAACGACGAGCACGGCGCCGACCGCGATGTAGCCGAGATAGGTCAGAATCATTGGTCGGACGCCTTGTGCAGCACATGATCGAGAACGCGCTGCGGCAGGATGCGCCGGGCTATCGACATGTAGGTTGTGGGCTTGGTGACGAAATAGCGCGCCTTTGGCCGGGGACTCTCCACGGCATGCACGAGCTTTTCGAGCACCGCTTCGGGTCCCAGCTTGTAGCGGTTGGAGCCGCCGCGGCCAAGCCTCGCACGCTGGCGCTCATAGGCCTGCCGGTAGTGCGAATTGTCCTGATCGATGTTTCCCTCGAAGGCCTTCAGCGCATGCTCCGTGAAGCGGCTGGTGATCGGTCCGGGCTCGATCAGCGACACGAAGATGTTGCTGCCCCTGAGTTCCAGCCGCATCGTGTCCGACAGGGCCTCGATGGCAAACTTCGAGGCATTGTAGGCGCCGCGCCACTTGAGGGCGACCAGTCCGAGCACGGACGAGCACTGCACGATGCGGCCGCCGCCATTGGCGCGCATCAGGGGGAGCACGGCGCAGGTCAGCTGGTGCCAGCCGAAGACATTGGCGGCGAACTGCGCCTCGAGCACCTCGCGCCGCAGATCCTCCACCGCGCCGGGCTGACCGTAGGCACCGTTGTTGAACAGGGCATCGAGCCTTCCGCCCACAAGCCGGCTGACCTCTGCTGCACAGGCCGCAACCGACTCGGGAAAGACGTAGTCCAGCCGGAGCGCCTCGAAACCCTCCTCCGCGAGACGATTCAGGTCTTCGTCCTTGCGCGCGGTTGCAAAGACGCGCCAGCCGCGCGCCTTCATGCCGCGCGCGCAGGCCAGCCCGATGCCCGAGGAGCAGCCGGTGATCAGGATGCTGCGCTGGCTCAATTCCCACCTTCGAGCAGACGGCGGGCGATGACCTGTGCCTGGATCTCGGCTGCGCCTTCGAAGATGTTCAGGATGCGCGCATCGCACAGCACGCGGCTGATCGGGTACTCCAGCGCGAAGCCGTTGCCGCCGTGAATCTGCAGGGCATTGTCGGCCGCCGCCCA
>JBGSNJ010000414.1:0-10514 GCA_041739715.1 Aestuariivirga sp. | reverse complement strand
CATCATGTTCGAGCCGCGCCCGGAGATGAGCACGGCCGCGCGCAGGCGCTTCATCTCACTTCAAGGGCGCCGCTGAGCGCCACCTGTTCCTCCTGGCCCCTGCGGCGCCGGATGTTGCCGAGGGTGATCACTGTCTCACCTGCGCGTCGAAGCAGGCTCGCGGCCTTCTTGGCGTCTTCTGCTGCGACCACCACCACCATGCCGATGCCGCAGTTGAAGGTGCGCAGCATCTCGCGCTGGGCCACGCCGCCGGTTTCCTGCATCCACAGGAAAACGGGCAGATAGGGCACCTGGTCGAGATTGATGTCGGCCACCGTGGCCCGCGGCAGGATCCGGGGGATGTTCTCGATGAAGCCGCCGCCGGTGATGTGAGCAAGTGCCTTGATACCGGCCTTGGCCCGGATCGCCTTGAGCAGGGGCTTGACATAGATGCGCGTCGGCGTGAGCAGGGCCTCTCCCAGCGTCTGCGCTGCGTCGAAGGGGGCCGGGTCCGCATAGGAAAGCCCGCTGCGCGCCACCAGCTTCCGGACCAGCGAGTAGCCGTTGGAATGCGGTCCGCTGGAGGCCAGACCCAGGATCACGTCACCGGGCGTCACGTCCTTGCGCGGCAGGATCATCTTGCGCTCGACGGCACCGACGGCAAAGCCGGCGAGGTCATAGTCGTCGCCCTCGTACATGCCGGGCATCTCTGCGGTCTCGCCGCCGATCAGGGCGCATCCCGCCTGCCGGCATCCATCGGCAATGCCCGCAATCACCTCGCGCGCGGCCGGGACGTCGAGCTTTCCCGTCGCATAGTAGTCCAGGAAGAACAGAGGTTCGGCGCCCTGCACAACGAGGTCGTTCACCGACATCGCGACAAGATCGATGCCGACACCATGGTGACGGCCTGTCTCGATGGCGATGCGCAGCTTGGTTCCAACCCCGTCGTTCGCGGCAACCAGCACCGGGTCGCGAAAGCCGCAGGCCTTGAGATCGAAAAGGCCGCCAAATCCGCCAAGTTTCGAATCAGCGCCCTTGCGCCGCGTCGAGCGAGCCAGCGGCTTGATGGCATCGACCAGGGCGTTCCCGGCTGCGATGTCGACGCCGGCGTCGGCATAGCTGATCCCGTTTCCCGTTGCTGTCCCTTTGCTGGTCATGCCGCCAGTTTGCCTTATTTCTGATATGGTTATGCCGGTTGTTAACGAGGGCACAGGCGGTTTGCCAAGGCGCTTACACTTTGGCCGCATATGCGATATTGCGTGCATAGCCCGAAGCGCTTGCGTAATAAAGCGCGCCGGTTCGTCCGGTGTGAGATTGTGGAAACCGAGGACTGTGGTTTGACGAGGGGAGTAAAGTCGGCGCTTGGCCTGACGCAGGTGCTGCTGGCGGCCATGGTCTGGGTCTTTGCCATGACGGCGGGCCTGCAGGCCGGCGGCCCGGTCGAGACCAGCATCTTTGCTGTCCAGGGTGTCGATGTCGACGTCACCAGCACCGACGCCGCGGCGGCCAAGAACCAGGCCTTGCTCGATGTGCAGGTCAAGGCCTTCTTCCAGCTGGTCGGCCGGCTCGGCACGCCCGAACTCGTGGCTGAGCTTCAAGCCAAGCTGAAGCCCGAGGACATCACGCCCTATCTGCGGTCGCTTTCGATCGAACAGGAATCCTCGGCGCCCGGCCGCTACATCGGAAAGTTCACGGTGCGCTTCCTGCCGGAACCGATGAACAAGCTGTTCGCTACCTACGGCATCAAGGTGCCCAGCAAGCAGGGCGATCCCATTCTCGTGCTTCCGGTCTGGCGCGGGAAGGATGCCAACCAGCTGTGGGAAGACAATATCTGGCGCAAGGCCTGGCTCGAGCTGCGCGGCGAGCAGGGGCTGGTGCCGCTCATCGTGCCGCTTGGCGATCTCGAGGACACCGAGGCCATCGATGCGGAAGCCGCACTCCTGAAGGATCCGATCAAGATCGAAGCCATACGCCGGCGCTATGGCGCGCCCACCTTGCTTCTGGCCCAGGCGCAACTCGCCGAAGGCGGCGGAATTCACATGTTCATCGAAGGCGAGACCGAGTTCGGCAAGGTCAGCTACAACAAGATCGTCACGGCCGAAGACGGCAATCCGGAAACGGCCGCGATGAACGGCGTCCAGACCTTCCAGAACCTCCTGTTTAAGGCCTACACCGACAACGCCGCAAAGGTTGCGGCCGAGGAAGCCGCCAGGCGCGCCAACGAACGCCAGGAAATCGCCGTGTCGGTGCCCTTCTCCAGTCCGACCGAATGGAACAGCATCAGGTCCCGGATCCTCGCGGCGCCCAATGTGATGGGCGTGGACGTCTCGAGCCTTTCCTTCGAAGGTGCAGTGGTTCGCCTCGTCTTCCGCAGCGGGCTCGAGTCGCTGCAGGAGAACATGGAACGCGTGGGTCTCCGGCTTTCGCAGTATGGCGAGAACTGGGTCATTCAGCCGCTGTAGGCCAGTCATGACCATCCCCACATTCATCACGATCGGCCGCATCCTGCTGGTGCCGGTCACGATCTGGCTGATCATATCCGGCGCCTATGGGCTTGCCTTTCTGTGCTTCGTCATCGCGGGCGTCAGCGACGCGATCGACGGATACCTTGCCCGCGCGCTCGACCAGCGCAGCGAACTCGGCGCATATCTCGACCCCCTGGCCGACAAGGCGCTCCTGGTTTCCGTCTACGTGACGCTCGGATTCCTGCAGGAGATTCCAGCCTGGCTCGTCATTGCCGTGGTCACCCGCGACGTCCTGATCGTTGCGGCCATCATGCTGAGCTGGTTCATCGATCGGCCGGTCAAGGTGGCGCCGTTGATGATCAGCAAGATCAACACCGCGGCCCAGATCGTCTTCATCGTCGGCGTTCTTGGTGCGAAGGCGGCCGGCATGGATGATGGTTGGCCCATAACCCTCGGGGCCATCGCCGTTGGCCTGTTGACCGCCGCCTCGGGCGGGGCTTACCTCATGCAATGGATACGGCACATGGCCAAGGGCGAATCGGGAGCTGACCGTTCATGACGCTGCATCGGCAGGTGCTGATCTGGTCGGCGGCGCTGGCCGCGCTGATTGCCGTGATGTGGCTGCTCAGTGCGATCCTGCTGCCCTTCATCGCGGGTCTGGTGCTCGCCTATTTTCTCGATCCCGTTGCGGACGCGCTCGAACGCTATGGCCTGCCGCGCCTTGCGGCCACAGGCCTCATCCTGCTGACGGCCATCCTCATTCTGACGACGGCGCTGGTGATTCTGGTCCCCGTCCTCAACGATCAGCTCGCCCGCTTTGCCGACGATCTGCCGTCGCTGATCGAGTCGCTGGTTGCGCGCTTTGACGAGTTCGCGCCGCTCTGGATGAAGGAACTCGTCGCAAACTCCGGCGCCAATGTGCAGGGCTCGATCACCGAAGTTGCGGGAAAGGCAGCGGGCTGGATTGTCTCGCTGCTGTCGTCGATCCTGTCCGGTGGCGTGGCGCTGGTCAATCTCCTGTCGTTGATGGTGGTCACGCCCATCGTCGCCTTCTATCTGCTCGTCGACTGGGATTCGATGATTGCCAAGGTAGACAGCTGGCTTCCCCGCGATCACGCCGATGTGCTGCGGCAGCTGGCACGGCAGATCGATGCGGCCATGGCCGGGTTCATCCGCGGTCAGGGATCGGTCTGCCTTCTGCTCGGGGCCTTCTATGCCGTGGCCCTGTCCCTTGCCGGCTTGAAGTTCGGCCTCGCGATTGGCTTGCTGGCAGGGTTCCTGACATTCATTCCCTATGCGGGAGCACTGATCGGGGGCGTACTGGCCATCGGCGTGGCTCTGGTGCAGTTCTGGCCCGACTACGTCTCCATCCTGATGATCGCCGGCATCTTCGCGCTTGGCCAGTTCATCGAGGGCAATTTCCTGTCGCCCAAGCTTGTCGGCAAGAGCGTCGGCCTGCACCCGGTCTGGCTCATGTTCGCGCTTTTCGCCTTTGGCTATGTCTTCGGTTTCGTCGGTCTCCTCCTGGCCGTGCCGATGGCGGCGGCAACGGGCGTGCTGGTGCGCTTTGCGCTTGGACAATACCTGCAGAGCCCGCTCTATCTCGGAACCGGCGCACGGGCCGCAGCAGCGGTGGGTGCTCCATCGCAGCCCGATCCGCCCGTGAAGCGGAAGCGCAGATGACCATGGCGGGCTCCGGCCGCCAGATGGTGCTGGATCTTCCGCACAGGCCGGCGCTGGGCCGGGAGGATTTTCTCGTCACGGACTCGAACCGGGCGGCAGTCAGCGCCATCGAAGGCCACGCGGCCTGGCCGCATCATGCGTTGGCCATTGTGGGGCCGCCAGGATCGGGCAAGAGCCACCTCATCGAGGTCTGGCGTCAGATGACCGGTGCGCCGAGCATTCCGGCCGATGGTCTGCGCGAGGCGGACGTGCCGCAACTGATGCGGGAGGGCGTTCTTGCCATCGACGATGCCCCCGGCTCGCAACTCGACGAGCGAGTGCTGTTTCATCTTCTCAACCTGGCCCGGCAGCAACAGGGCAGGGTGCTCTTCGCCAGTCTTCACCGTCCCGCGGCCTGGCGGGTCGGCCTGCCGGACCTGGCATCGCGGCTGAAAGCCGTTCCATACGCCGAGCTCGGCCCGCCGGACGATGCCCTGCTGCGCGGTGTCCTCGTCAAGCTCTTCGCCGACCGGCAACTGGTGGTCGAGGAATCGGCCATCTCGTTTCTCTTGCTGCGCATGCAGAGGTCTCTGGAGGCGGCCCGCGAACTGGTGGCCATGATCGACCGCCGGGCCCTCGAACAGAAGTCGGCGATCACGCGGTCCTTCCTCGGCAAGATGCTGGCCGAAGCCCTTCCGCCTCTCGGACCTGAGACTGAGGATTAAGGGTGAACAGAACCGTGTTCACGGAGCCGTCACAAGTGCGTAATAATGGCCGGTCACCCAGAGCAAAACCAGGACAAGCACATGAACGATCTCGCACCGGCAGCGCTCGCTGCGGTCACGATGGATAGCCCCTCCCGCTTCATCAACCGGGAGCTGTCATGGCTGGGCTTCAACATGCGGGTGCTGGAGGAGGCAAGGAACCTGCATCATCCGCTTCTGGAGCGGCTGCGCTTCCTTTCCATCTCGGGCAACAACCTCGACGAGTTCTTCATGGTGCGCGTGGCCGGCCTTGCCGGCCAGGTGCGGGCCCGTGTCGCGGAAATCAGCGACGATGGGCTGACGCCGGCCGAGCAGCTTGAGCAGATCCGGCGCAAGGCTCAGGAGCTGATGGCCGAACAGGACCTTCGCTGGCTGCAGCTGAAGGAGGAACTGGCGGAGGCCGGCATCGTCATCGTCACCGGCCCCGAACTTCTACCGAGCGAGCGCGACTGGGCCGATCAGCGGTTTCTCGAACAGATACTGCCGGTGGTCACGCCGATCGCCATCGATCCTGCACATCCCTTTCCGTTCATCCCCAACCGTGGCTTCTTCATCTGCCTGGAACTGAAGCGGCGCAAGGATGGCGGCATGATGAAGGCCCTGCTGCCCATTCCGCAGCAGCTTGACCGCTTCATTCGCCTGCCTGCGGGCGACGCCGGCAGCGTGCGGTTCATATCGCTGGAGGCCTTGCTCACGCACTTCATTCCGCGCCTCTTCCCGGGTTACGACGTGCTGGGCGAAGGCCTCGTCCGGGTCATCCGTGACAGCGACATCGAGATCGAGGAAGAAGCCGAAGATCTGGTGCGCGTCTTCGAGAGCGCCTTGAAACGCCGGCGCCGCGGCTCGGTGATCCGCATGGAGGTCGATGGCCGCTGCCCGCAGAACCTGCGCGACTTCATCGCCGAGGAACTGGACGTGGCGCATGACATCATCGTCACGTCGGCGGGTCTCGTCGGCTATTCCGACACCCGGCAGCTCATCCTCGACGAACGCCCCGATCTGAAGTTCAAGCCCTTCGTGGCGCGCTTCCCCGAACGGATCCGCGACCATGGCGGCGATTGCTTCGCGGCGATTCGCCAGAAGGACATCGTGGTGCACCACCCCTACGAGTCCTTCGACGTCGTGGTGCAATTCGTGCTGCAGGCGGCGAACGATCCCGACGTGGTCGCAATCAAGCAGACACTCTATCGCACCTCTAAGGACTCGCCGATCGTTGCCGCGCTGGCCAAGGCCGCCGAAGCCGGCAAGTCGGTCATGGCGCTGGTCGAGCTCAAGGCGCGCTTCGACGAGGAAGCCAATATCCAATGGGCGCGCGATCTCGAACGCGCCGGCGTTCAGGTGGTGTTCGGCTTCATCGAACTCAAGACCCATGCCAAGGTCTCGATGGTGGTGCGGCGCGAGAGCGGCCAGATGCGCACCTATGTGCATTTCGGCACCGGCAACTATCATCCGATCACTGCGAAGATCTACACCGATCTGTCCTTCTTCACCTGCGACCCGGCGCTCGCGCGCGACGCCGCACGCCTGTTCAACTACATCTCCGGATATGCGCAGCCCGAAGATCTCGAGAAGATCGCGCTGTCGCCCATCGGTCTGAAGGCAAGGCTGCTGGAGCACATCGACGAGGAGATCGCCCACGCGCGGGCAGGGCGGCCGGGCCAGATCTGGGCCAAGATGAATTCGCTGGTCGATCCCGGCATCATCGATGCACTCTATCGGGCTTCGCAGGCCGGTGTTCAGATCGATATCGTGGTGCGCGGCATCTGCTGCCTGCGGCCCGGCGTTCCAGGCCTGTCGGAGACGATCCGCGTCAAGAGCATCGTCGGACGCTTCCTCGAACATTCGCGCATCGTATGCTTCGGGGCCGGGCAGGCGCTGCCGCACAACAAGGCAAAGGTCTACATCGGCTCGGCCGACTGGATGCAGCGCAACCTTCACCGCCGTGTCGAGACCCTGATCCCGATCGAGAACCCGACGGTGCATGACCAGATCCTTGACCAGATCATGGTCGCCAACTTCAAGGACAACCAACAGAGCTGGATCCTCCTGCCTGACGGCACGTCGCGCCGCGTCGTGCCCGGGCCGGACGAGGAACCCTTCAATGCTCACGAATACTTCATGACAAACCCGTCGCTCTCTGGACGCGGGCGCTCGCTCGCAGGTAATGTCCCGCCCGAGATCGTCGGCGGGACCAAGAAGAATACCAGGACCAAGAAGTGAGCTGGCACAAAGGCTACCGTACCGAAGCGCCCAAGTATCGTCCTGTCGCAGTGGTGGATATCGGGTCCAATTCCGTCCGCCTCGTCGTCTATGATGGCCTGCGGCGTTCCCCGACACCGGTTTTCAACGAGAAGATCCTTTGTGGCCTCGGCCGCGGCGTGGCGACGAAGGGGCGGCTTGGCGAGGAAGGTATTGTCCGCGCCCTGGCGGCACTCAGGCGGTTCAGGGCGATCGCGCGCCAGATCGGGGCCCGCCAGGTCTATGCCGTGGCCACGGCGGCTGCCCGCGAAGCATCCAACGGCGAAGCCTTCATCGCCAAGGCCGAAAGGGCCTTGGGCTGCAACATCGATGTCCTGACGGGCAAGGAGGAAGCGCGCTACGCTGCGCTTGGCGTCATGGCCGGCATTCCGGAGGCCGACGGCATTGCCGGCGATCTCGGCGGCGGCTCCCTCGAGCTGGTCGATATCCGCGACGGAGGGATCCAGGACGGCATCACGCTACCTATCGGTCCCCTTCGGCTGATCGACATGTCTGGCGGTTCCATCGCCAAGGCCCGGGAAATCGTCGATGGCTACCTCGGGAAGGCGCCGATCCTCGAGAAGCTGAAGGGGAGGACCTTCTATGCCGTGGGCGGCACGTGGCGAAACCTCGCCAAACTCCACATGGCGCAGAACCACTATCCGCTTCATGTCCTGCATTGCTATCGCCTCACGCGTCAGCAGACCGCGTCGGTGTCCAACCTGATCGCCCACCTCTCGCCAGTCTCGCTGAAGGATATTCGCGAAGTCTCGAAGAGCCGCGCCGATACCATGCCCTATGGCGCCCTGGTGCTCGAGCGCCTGATGGAGCACAGCCAGCCGGACGCCGTGGAGGTCTCGGTCTATGGCGTGCGCGAGGGTCTGCTCTATTCGAAGCTGCCGCAACGCAAGCGGGATAGCGATGCCTTGCTGTCCTCGTGCTGGGATTTCGCGAGGCGCTATGCACGGTCGCCGGAACACGAACTCGAACTCTGCGACTGGACCGATCAGCTCTTCGGCGAAGGCAAGCTGAAGGAAACGCCGGAGCAGCGCAGGCTGCGCTATGCGGCATGCCTTCTCGCCGATATCGGCTGGCGGGCCCATCCCGACTATCGCGCCGAAAGATCCCTGGGCATGATCTCGCAGGCGGCCTTCGTCGGTGTTGATCATCCTGGCCGGGTCTTCCTCGCCTTGACGATCTTCTATCGTTACGAGGGCGAAAGGCTAGAGGACGACCTCACGCGCCTGCTCGACGATGACGCCAATTCGCGGGCTCACCTGCTCAGCAACGTGTTTCGCCTCGCCTACATTCTCTCGGCTGCCATGCCTGGCATGCTGCCGCGCATCAAGCTGGAGCTGGGCGGAAACAAGACGCTTGTGCTGCGGTTGCCGAAAAAGCTGGCCGATCTGTCTGGCGAACGTGTCGAGAAGCGCCTTGTCGGCCTCGCGAACGAACTCGGCCGTTCCGGGAAGATCGTCATCGGTTGAAGCGCTGCCGCTTGCCTACTCAGCGGCTTCGGCCTTGGGGATGTCCTGCCTGACGATTGTGACCTTTCCGTCGCGCAGGCCGATCATCGCGCGGCCGGCCTTGATGTCGAGCGCCAGGTTTCCGAACACCTCGCAGCGCCAGCCATGCCTCAGGGCCACATCCGCCGCGTCGTTCTCGGCAATGGCCTCGATGTCCGACGAACTGGCGATCAGCTTCGGCGCGATGCCTTCCTGTCCGCAGACGACCTTGAGGGCCAGCTTCAGGATCTCGGCCGCGGCCTGGGTCTGCTCCGACACGTCGTCGCGGCCGTTGTCGAGCGCGGGCAGGGATTTCGGGTCGGCTTCCAGTCCGGCTTTCACGGCCGTCAGAATGGCGTCGCCGGTGCGCGAATTGGCGAAGCCCTTTGGAAGCGCGCGCAGTTCGCCCAGCGCCTGGCGGCTTTGCGGCATCTGCACGGCGATCTCGGAAATCGCGTCGTCCTTGAGAATGCGCGATCGCGGGACATTCTTCTCGCGGGCTTCATGCTCGCGCCATGCCGAAACAGCGACGAGCACGCCTAGTTGCTTCTTCGACTTGAGGCGGACCTTGATGCGGCGCCAGGCATCTTCGGGTTCGGTGCGATAGGTGGCCGGGTTGGTCAGGATGTCCATTTCCTCGCGCAGCCAGTGCTCGCGGCCGGTGCTGTCGAGCTGCAGCTTCAGCTGCTCGTAGACGACGCGCAGGTGGGTGACATCGGCCAGCGCATAGGCAAGCTGCTTGTCGGTCAGCGGCCGGCGCGACCAGTCGGTGAAGCGCGACGACTTGTCGATCTGGGCCTTGGCCAGCTTGCGGACGATCGCCTCGTAACCGACCTGATCACCGAAGCCGCAGACCATGGCGGCGATCTGGGTGTCGAACACCGGGCGCGGAACGATGCCCGCCCGATGGACCATGATCTCGATGTCCTGCCGCGCCGCGTGGAAGACCTTGAGGACGTCCGGCTTGCTCATCAGGTCGAAGAAGGGCTGAAGGTCGAGGCCCGGTGCGAGGGGATCGATCAGTCCCGTGACGCCGGACCCGGCCAGCTGGATCAGGCAGAGGTCGGGCCAATAGGTCGACTCGCGCATGAATTCCGTGTCGACGGTGACAAACTCGTCCCGCCCCAGGTCGGAGCAGAGCCGCGCCAGCGACTCGGTGTCGGTAATCAGCTTCATGGGCGCCAAGGGAAGCGCGCGGATGCGTCGCGGTCAATGGGTTTCCTGCCGCGAACAGGCTTGATCGAATGTTTATTATGAATCAGAAGGTTAACGGTGGAACTTCGGCCCTTGGTCGAACTGTTGTGCGGGTTGGCAGAGGTGCTATGCGATGGACGTCTGGCAGGCACCCGGCGCAACTGTCGTGATCGCCGCAGCGGGCGGATCATTCCCTTGACTTGCCCGCGCTTCCCTTGCATAAGGCGCGCACTCAGAGGGCCCGGTCACAAGCCGGGCTCGATGGCGTTTGGCTCAAGCAACGGTTTGTCCTCCTTCTGGGCGGGCGATTCAGGGGGAGTGTCCCGAGCGGCAAAGGGGGCGGACTGTAAATCCGCTGGCTTCGCCTTCGTAGGTTCGAGTCCTACCTCCCCCACCATCGCTTGAGGTCAAGCGTCGAAGGGTACAAAAGGAGTAACGATTTCCGGCGGGTGTAGCTCAATGGTAGAGCAGCAGCCTTCCAAGCTGAATACGAGGGTTCGATTCCCTTCACCCGCTCCAATCTTGAACGTGAATCCACCGCCGCACAGGCAAACAGGGTAGTACGACGATGGCCAAAGAGAAATTCAACCGCGACAAGCCGCATTGCAACATTGGCACGATTGGCCATGTTGACCACGGCAAGACGTCGCTGACGGCAGCGATCACGAAGGTCCTTGCGGAAACGGGCGGTGCGACGTTCACGGCCT
>JBGSNJ010000404.1:0-5599 GCA_041739715.1 Aestuariivirga sp. | reverse complement strand
GCATGCGCTCCTCGCCGAGCAAGGCATTCACCCGCGTCGACTTGCCGGCATTGGGCTGGCCGATGATGGCAAGGCGCAGCGGACCATCGGCACGGTCCTCGCCGCCATCGTCCTCGACGTCGTCGCGATGGGGCAGCAGCGCGTCGTAGATCTGGTCAAGGCCTTCGCCATGCTCGGCGGAAACTGCCAGCGGCTTGCCGAATCCCAGCTCGAAGGCTTCCAGCAGGCCTGCATCGGCGGCACGGCTCTCCGCCTTGTTGGCAACAAGAATGACAGGCTTGCCCTTGCGCCGGATGCGTTCGGCGAACTGCTTGTCGGTGGGTGTCACGCCGGCACGCGCGTCGATGACGAAGAGCACCACATCGGCGTCGCCGATGGCGGTCTCGGCCTGGGCACTCATGCGGGCTTCCAGTGAGTCGCGCCGTGCCTCGTCGAGGCCTGCCGTGTCGAAGACCTTGAACTTCAGGTCGCCGATGCGGGCGTCACCCTCACGGCGGTCGCGCGTGACACCGGGCTGATCGTCGACCAGCGCGACCTTGCGGCCGACAAGCCGATTGAACAGTGTGGACTTTCCGACGTTTGGGCGCCCGAGAATGGCAACGGTCAGGGTCATTGCGGATCGGCGAACACGTCGCCCGATCCTGCACCGCAATTCGGCTCCTCCGGCGGACAGCCAGGGTCGGACCCCACGGTCGAAGCATCGGATGGCGCACCCACGGAGCCTCCGCCGCTTGCCGTCTGCGCGCGCTCGCTCGGATCCGGGAACTGCGCGCGCCCGGGCACGGCATCCTCGCGCGCGCCGGGCAGCACCGTATTGTCTGTCTCGCCCGTCAGCCGGTCGACATAGCTGCAGCCCGAGAGCATCAAGCCTGCCAAGGCCAGCATTGCAAGTCTGCGCATCGATTTCACTTCTGACCCATGATCGGCAAGAGCAGGTCGGCGATCATGCCGGCACGCTGACGAAGCGGCGCGGGCGCTTCCGGATCGCCCAGAATGGATTGAGCCTGGCTGTCGGCCCCGGCGTGGTCGCCCGCCTTGAAGGCCGAGAGCATGAGGATCTCGCGGGCCATGTGGCGCCACGGATTGCCGGCCGCATCGAAGTCCTTCACCCGTGCCGAAATGTCGGCAAAGCTCGCAGTGTCGATCGACACATAGGCCGCACGCAGCCGGGCAAGATCGCGCAGGGGCGTTGCCGTTCCGGCACTCGCTGCAATGGCATCGTAAAGCTTTATGGCCTCGTCCGTCTTGCCGGAGGCCGCAAGGACACCGGCTTCGCGCAACTTCGCCAGCTGGGCATAGCCCGTATGGCCGATGGATTCGAATTCCTTCAGCGCCTCTTCGGACTTTCCGGCATTGCCGTTGGCCACCGCCTGGAAAAAAACCACGCTGGCGGCTTCCGCCTGCGTCTTCTGCCAATACTGCCAGCCCTTGTAGCCGGCGACGCCGAGAACGATCAGCAGGCACAGCGCAATGAAGATGTTACCGTATCGGCTCCAGATCTTCTTGTACTGCTCCTGGCGGACTTCCTCGTCCACCTCGCGAAACAGCGATTCATCGGTCAATTCGGCATACTCCCCACGGCGGATCAGCGTGAGAAGCGGGCGTAAATCAGCGGCTGGGCCAAATCAAGGCATTTCGGCGGCGGTCGCCGTCGCGGGCATAGACCGCCCGGATGGTCTTCCAGCGCTCGTGGCTGATGTAGGCATAGGCCAGGCCGCCGACCATCAGCGAACCAAAGAGGAAACCGGCTAGTTCCATCGCCATGGGGCACCTCGCAGCAGTCATCGACTGAAATCGATTCCTGCAAATTAGGCGCCCCGATCCGTAAACATTCCCTAAAGCTGGTCCGGCTTGACCACCTGGAAAGCCCCGATCAGCCCGCCGTCGGAGCGTTCCGCCACCAGGCTCTGGAAGGCCCAGGTTCCCGGATTGTCGGCCACGAAGCCCAGCAGCTTGGTCTGGCCGGCCGGCACCACTGCCGTGTCGCTGACCGGCGGCTCGCTGCCCTCCTCGGCCGGGAGCTGCCAGACATGGCCATGCAGATGAAGGGCCTGGCTGAAGGCCGTCCTGTTCTCGATCTCCAGGGCAAGGCTTTCACCCAGCTGGGCTGCGAAGAGCGGTTCGATCCCCGGACCGGCCACCCCGTTCAGGGCCCATCCCTTGCCGTTCTCGAGCAGAGTGCGGAGTTCCATCGTTTGGCCGCGGAAGACGGCCGACTTGAGACCGCCCTTGACGCCGCCTTCGAGGGCAATCTTCACCAGCCGCGGTTCGGGATTCGCCGGCGGGCGGGTGACCGGATTGGGCGGCAGCGCAAAATTGTCGTCGATAGCTGCCGGCGCCGCCTCGCCGTCGCGGGTGAGGTAGCCGATTTCGACGACATCCTCGAAGAGGTCGAGCGCGATGGTGATGTCGCCCTCTTCCGCGCTGACCAGAAGATCGGCGCGCTGCCCCGGCGCCAGAGTCAGGGCCTTGGTGCCCAGAAGGCGCGGCTTCACCGGCTGGCCGTCGAAGGCGATCAGCAGCGGATCGCTGCCCTTGAACTGCAGTCCCATGCTGCGCACGTTGGCGGCGTTGAGAATGCGCAGCCGGGTGAAGCGTCCCGCGGCAATGGGCAGGCGCGGCCGGAACTGGCTGTTGATGGTCATCCAGTTGCCGAGGCGGCCCTCGCCCACCATTGTCTCGATGTCGCCGAAGCCGCCCTCCATGGTTCCGTCCTGGGCGATGCGCCAGTCGTCGATGATCAGCGGCAGATCGGGGATCGCCGGATCGAGCGCTTCCTTCTCCTCGACCACCAGCATCGCGTAGAGCCCCATGTCGCGGTGGCGCGACACGTCGGACACGGGGCCGATCCAGAAGGTGCCGGCATCGGGCGGGGTGAACACGCAGTCCACACCCTTTTCGCCGGGCGGCACATTGATGGTCATCAGTTCGGATGGACCGCGCAGGCCGAAGAAATGTAGCCAGATCTCGTTGTCGAGTTCGTTGAAGATACGTAGTTTCAGCTCCTGGCCTTGCTTCGCGCGGATGACCGCGGGCGCCGGACCCTTGCCCAGAATCCACGCGCCGGTTTTGCCGGCGCCACCTTCCAGAAGCCCCAGTTCCGCATTGCGGGCGCGCAGTTCGATGAAGTCATCGGCGCGCGGCGCCTGGCCCGGCACCAGCACCGCCAGGCTCGCCGCTGCTGCCAATATCTGCCGCCGTGTAAATGACATCTCGTGAACCTTCGGTGATTGAGACATGTCTGGTGCAGGTCCGGAACGGCAAGAAGATGGCAGCCGCACCACGCGCCGCAAACTAACTAATCTTTCATGTCGTAGGTGTTCTCGGGCTGCGGGAAGGCCCGCGACCTCACGTCATCGGCATACATCCTGATGGCACCTTCGATGGCAGCCCCGACCTTGCCGAACTCCTTCACGAATTTCGGCACGCGCGGGCTGAGGCCCAGCATGTCTTCCATCACCAGGATCTGGCCATCGCAGGCGGCGGAGGCGCCGATGCCAATGGTCGGAATGGGTATCTGCCTGGTGATCTTCGCGGAAAGCGGCTCGGCAATCGCCTCGAGTACAACGCTGAAGGCGCCGGCCTCTGTCACCACGCGCGCATCTTCCTCTATGAGCGCCCATTGCTCGCGGGTGCGGCCCTGGGTGCGGAATCCGCCCAGGATGTTGATGGACTGCGGCGTGAGGCCGATATGGGCCATCACCGGGATGCCGCGTTCGGTGAGGAAGTGGATGGTCTCGGCCATGCGGCGTCCGCCTTCCAGCTTGATCGCGCCGCATTGCGTTTCCTTGATGACCTTCGCCGCATTGTGAAAGGCCTGCGAGGGGCTCTCTTCATACGAGCCGAAGGGCATGTCGACGACGACGAGTGCGCGCTTGGCGCCCCGCATCACCGCGCGTCCATGCATGATCATCAGGTCAAGCGGCACCGGAAGTGTCGATTCGAACCCGTGCATGACCATGCCGAGCGAGTCGCCGACCAGCAGGAAGTCGACATATTTGTCGGCAATCGCCGCGGTATGGGCGTGGTAGGCCGTGAGCGAGACGATCGGCTCCCCGCCCTTGCGGGCAAGGATGTCCGGCGCCGTCAGCCGCTTGGTCGCAACATGCTGTGACATACGCCAAGTCTAGGCTTCCGGCCCCAAGCGGGCAAGACGCGTGCGGGACAGGGTAAACCGTTGGTCTCAGGGGGTAATGCTGAAGACCGGCACGCCGATGACGGCGCCATGGATCTGCGCCATCACTCCATAGAGCGCAATGCCGGCCAGGATCGACAGAAGATCATGGCCCTGGCGCACCTCGGGCGCCGGACGCACGCCGTTCGCCATGCCGATGGCGATGTGTGCTGCGGCATAGACTAGGATGCCGCCGAAGAGGATGAGGCTGGCGAGATCGCCGTTGGCGAAGAGATGTCCGGTGGCCCAGAAGATGGCCGCGATCCCCATGGGAAAGCGCAATCTCTGCCGCAGCTGGCCGCGGAACAGGAAAATGCCGAGGCAGATGAAGGCCACGAGCGTGAGAGCGAAGTTGGCGATCCAGCCCCAGGACGGCGGGTCGTAGACGGGCACGAAAGGCGCCATGCGCCAGCCCAGCACGATGATCGCAAGCGCCGCCAGCGAGGCGCCACCGAAGACGGGGCCATAGGCTGCGGCGCCCACGGCCTGCCTGAGCCGCTGCTTCTGCGACGGCACGGCGGCGATCAGATGGAGGACCGCGAGCAGGACGACGCCAAGGACAAGCAGACTCATCCCGCAACCGGAATGTTGAGCACGTAGGGGTGGAAGCCAAACAGGAAGATCACGTAGAGCACCATGCCCACGATCACCGCGATGATGTCGGACCTCAGGCGCGGCTGATGCGCCGGGCGCTTTCCACGCAATTCGGAGAAGATGATGTCGGCGAGGCCCACGATCAGGAAAACGCCAAAGAGATAGACATCGCTGCGCTGGCCGTTGGCCAGCAGGTGACCGGCCGACCACAGGACGATGCCCCAGGACATGGGATTATGCACATAGGTCTTGATGTAGCCCTTGCCATGCGAGGCGCCGATGAGAATGAAGGCCAGCAGCACCATCAGCATGGTCAGATGGCGCCCCCAGGACGGAGGATCATAGAGGATGTCGGCGGTCATCGGGCCCGAGCGCGACTGCCAGTAGCCGGCAATCAGGAAGCCGATGCCGGCCAGCGAGACGAGGGCATAGACGATCTTCCAGACCTTCTCGCCGAGACTGGTGCGGATTGCATTGCGCAGCGACGGAAACAGGATCGAGAAGAGATGCATCCCGCCGAACAGGATTGCGCCGATATAGATGTAAGTCATGTGTGCCTCTTTGGGTCTGCGCCTTATGCCAGATTCACCGCGCCGGACCAACCGACCTGATGGCCGCAGGCAGGCTGGCGAAGCTGGTGGCGATCACGGCTTCAGGATCGATGATCTCGGGGAAACGCCGGTCGATGGTGAGGCTGGCAATGCCATGCACCAGCGACCAGACATGGGCGGCCTTGGCGTCGGTGTCGGCGCGTCCCGGTCCCGTCACGGCCGCGACCGACCGATGCAACTGTTCCCAGGCGGCGCGTGCCGCGGTCCGCAGATGCTCCGA
>JBGSNJ010000364.1:0-6980 GCA_041739715.1 Aestuariivirga sp. | reverse complement strand
AAGGGGCCTTGCGCGGTGGGTTCTTGGCCTTCGCCTTCAGCTTTCTCACAGGAGCTTTCTTCGAGGATGCGCGCTTGGAAGTCGCAGCTGACGACCTTTTCGTGGGCTTCCTCTTTGCAGCCGATTTTGCTGGCTTCTTGGCCGCCCCTTTGGCTTTGAGTGCCTTTTTGGCCTTTGCGGCTCTGCTTTTCGACGGAGCTTTACGAGTGGGCTTCCTTGCCATCTGGAACTCCTAGCGGAAGTGCAATTGAGTTTCAGTCCTATCATGTATTTGCTGAGTCGGCATCGGTACTATAGGAGCGCTTGCCGTCAGACCGCGAAACCGCCGCCAGGCACATGATTGTTTTGGGCAAGGTCTAGTCAGCAGCAATCAAGCGCGCCATTGGCCTTCGCTGCCTGGCGCTTTGCGTGCCAGGCGGCCTTGCCGGCGGCCCGACCCTTGAGCCAGGCAATTCCCAGGGCCGCGAACACGGCCCCAACGAGAGACAACCAACGCCCGATCGGTGAAAGGATCCAGGCCAGCATCATGCGCCCTGTTCCAGCAGCCGTTGGCGTCGCCAGACCCAGATGGCCTCATCTGATGCTGACGGCCGACGACCTCGACGGCATGGACTGGGAAGGGGCCAAATATGTCTGCTCGCCACCGCCCCGGGACAAGGCCAGCCAGGATGCCTGCTGGATCGGGCTGGAAAGCGGCATGTTCTCGCTCTTCTCCTCGGATCATTGCCCGTTCCGCTATGACGATCCGCACGGCAAGCTGAACCCGGCCGGCAGGAAAAGCTTCCGTTCGGTGCCTAACGGCGTCCCCGGCGTCGAGACACGGCTCCCCAATCTCTTTTCCGAGAGGGTCAACAAGAAGCGCATCAGCATCAATGATTTCGTAGCCCTCACCGCCACCAATCACGCCAAGCTCTATGGCCTGTATCCGCGCAAGGGAACCATCGCCATCGGTAGCGATGTAGACCTAGCAATCTGGGATCCGGTGCTGAAGCGCACAATCTGCCAGTCAATGCTCCATCATGGAGCGGATTACACGCCATATAAGGGGCTGGAGGTCACCGGCTGGCCGACCACCATCGTACTCGGTGGCCGGTGTATTTTCGAAGACGGCATCATAAACGAGAGTGAGCCCAGCGGGGAATATCTCGTCCGCAACCGCTCTTCAATGACAGCGCCGGCTTGACCATCGGGGAACTGTCGAGGTCCAACACAAGAACCTGCGGTCACATCAGACGTTGGGCACGGACGCATTCTGACGGCGCGCCCGTGCCCGCTTTCGGTGCCCCGCTTACTTCAACGAAGCCTTGATCTTCCCCACTTCATCAGCACTGATTTCTCCGGTAGTGGTGACCACACCATCCTTGATCTTCCACAGGCGGAAGGGGCCGGTGATGTCGCCGTACTGGTCGAAGGCAATGGGGCCGATCACGCCCTCATACTTGATGGGCTTTCCCTCCTTGATGAGGGCCAGCGCTTTGGCGAACTCCTCCTTGCCGGCGTGGATCGGCTCGCCCGCGGGGTCGGTCACCTGCGGGATGGCGGCTTTGATCGCTGCGGCATCGCCCTTCCCCGCTCTTGCGGTGGCGAGGGCCACGATGGCACCTGCGTCATAGGAGCGGTCTGCCGCGGGTGCATCGGGCTTGATGCCACCAGAGAAGGCTTCGTAATTGCCATAGAAATACTTGGTCGAAGCCGTCTCGCTGGTGCCCGAGGAGGTGCCATAGGCCTCGTTCAGATACTGCGCGCCCACGGCCTTGATGAAGTCGTCGGCGTTCATGCCGTCGTTCAGCAGGAATTTCTGCGGGCCGCCGGCCGAGATCCAGGCGCGCGCCACCGTGGCGCCATCGACGGGATAGCTGACGAGATAGAGCGCATCGGGCTCACCCGCCATCGCGGCACTCGCCTCGGCAGCATAGCTCGCCTGCTTCTCGTTGTATGGCGTGACGGTGGTAATCTTGCCGCCGAGCTTCTCGTAGGCGGAGGAGAACTCGCGCACCATGTTCACGCCGAAATCATTGTTGACGTGCACGATGGCAATCTTCTTGAGGCCCTGGTCGAGGGCATACTTGGCGGCGGCCGTTCCCTGCAGCGCGTCGGAGGTGATGGTGCGGAAGAACACGCCATTGGTCTTGCCCTCGCGCCCGAGGGCCGTAAGCGTGGGCGATGAGGAGGCGGGCGAGACCTGCACCACGCCTGCGGGTGCCGTCACGGAGGTGAGCATCGGAATCGACATCGGCGATATGATGCCGCCGATGATGACCGGCACCTTCTTGATATTGACGAGCTGTGTCGCCTGGTCGACGGCGACATTCGCCTGGGTCTGGCTGTCGCGCGTGTCGGTCACCAGCTTGCAGCCATTGACGCCGCCCGCCTCGTTGAAGTCACGGAACGCCATCTCAACCGACTTCGCGCCCGCCTGGCCATAGGCACCGGCAGGACCTGTGAGTTCGAGCACCAGGCCGATGGTGATGTCGCAATCCGCCGCGTGCGCTGCGGAGAAAGAGGCAAGCACGCCGATCATGGAGGCCGACATAAGCAATTTCTTCATGTGTTTTCCTTCCCTGTTGAATACCGGCCTGTTGCTGGTCCGGCGTGAACATCACTGGTTCTGCGGCGCCGCCTACTGCGACGCGCTGGCCTCCCCCTCGCTGTTGAGATTGTATTTCATGATGGAGCCGTGACGGCCCGCTGTATCGCGCTCCAAGGCATAAACGTCGCCGGGGAGCGGCTGCGCGCGAGCGAGTACGGCCTTGATAGCAGCCCTGTCGTCGGTGCCCAGCGTGAGTGACGCGATGCGGAGGTTCGCATTGAGATGGGCGCGATTGCGCGCGCCCACGATCACGGCGGACACGCCGGGCCTCGCCAGTACCGCCGCACTTGCCACCGTGGCGATGTCGGTCCCGTGCCTGCGGGCGATGGCATCGAGCACTTGGAGCAGGTCCTGGAACAGCCTCCAGCCGCCGAACTCGTCAATGATCAGCTTGTACTTGACGAGCGAGCGGTTCTCGAGCGGCGCATTGGGTTCGGGCTGTCCCAGCCAGCGCTCGCCGAGGAAGCCGCCCGCGACGGTGCCATAGCAGAAGATGGCGACGTCGTTGTCCAGGGCCGCCTTCACCAGGGTTTTTTCCGGGCGGCGATCGAGTAGCGAATACTGCACCTGCATCGAGGACATGGGCACGCCCGCCTCGCGCATTGCCATCAGGTGTGGCGTATCGAAATTGGTGCCGCCGATGCGTAGGATCTTGCCAGCCTTTCGCAGCTCCTCGAGCCATGCCGCCGTCTCGAGCCAGCGCGGCACATCGTAGTTCCACCAGTGGAACTGCACGATGTCGAGCCGTTCCATGCCAAGTCGTTTGAGCGAAGTGTCGATGACCTTCTCGACATAGGCCTTGTCGATCTTCGGCAGAACCTCAAGATCGGGCACGAACTTGGTATGGACGCGGATCCTGGAAAGTGCCTCCTTGTCGTGCAGATTGGCGAAGCGCGCGCGGAACGCGCCGATCGCCTCCTCGACACCGGCATAGATGTCGGCGCAGTCGAAAGTGGTGATGCCGGCCTCCGCGAAAGCGATCATGTCACCCACCGGATCGTCGCTCACCGCTTTGCTGTGGCTGGCGGAAAGTTGCCAGCCGCCGCGGATCACGCGCGAAATCTCGTAGCCGGGAGAAAGCGAACTGCGCTGCACTCTTGTCAATCCTTGGGAAGGGGAACGGCGGTTGTCTGGGCGTGGCTGAAGCGTCTGAGCCCGGTGCGGGTGATCCTGAACCGGGTGGAGCAGTTGGGATCCGGGCAGGCGACCTCGGCATCGCTCGTCATCCAGTCATTCCTGTGCGTGGGCCGTTGCTTGGCGGGCAGCAGCGGCAGGAGGGCCGCGAGGGAATAGATGGAAAAGCCCTGGCCCGGCGGGAAATGGATCATCTCGCCCCGCATCTCGAAATAATCGCCGGGCTTGGCCCCGCAATAGATGGGCCCGCCTTCGGGCGCCGTCACCTCGACGCGCAGATCGTAGAGCTCGAAGAAATCGTCCTGTGCCTCAGCCATGTTGTCCCCTCCTCGCCGCCGCCTCCTCGGCGTCGAGCTTGCCGCGCAGGAGGTTGAAGGCGCGGGTGATGTCACGCGTGAGTGCTGCCACGGCACCTGCAGCGTCGCGCCGTTCCAGCGCCTCGATCAGTTCCCAGTGGTGATGGGTGCCTGCAGGGTCGCGCGCCTCGTCATGCAGGAAGGCCGCGGCGTGAACGTAGGGGCCCGACTGCAGCCACAGGCTCTCGATCATCGGCAGGAGGACCTGGGAGCCCGCAGCCTTGTAGATGTGATCGTGGAAGGCGTGGTTCAGCTCCGTGGCCCGGCGGATGTTGTCGTCGCTCCGCAGCCGGAAGGCCGCCTCGCATTCATGCGTGAGCACCCTGAGCCGCGCGAAGTCATCCTTGCCCAGATGGGCCAGCGCGCGGGAGGTCACCTCTCCCTCGATCAGCACCCGCGCACGCGCCAGGTCCTCAAGCTTTTCGCGCGTGATGACCGGAATGCGCACCGAGCGGTTAGGCAGCGCCTCCAGCGCCTGTTCGGAGACGAGCCGTGCAAGGGCCTCGCGCACCGGCATGGTGCTCGTGCGGAGCTTCTCGGCCAGGTCCTGGATGCGCAGCATCTCGCCGCTCACGAACACGCCGTGGACCAGGGACCGCCGGAGTTCGGCATAGACGCGGTCATGCAGCGTCTCGCGCGGCACGGGCGTGATGCCGCCCCTCCCCGGCGCCGGTGCGCCTCCTGCTGTCCTGCCGTTGTCCATCACCACACCTCAAGCCAACCCGGCGCGCTCTTCGCGCTTGCATCCCGGGAGAGGCCTAAGATATCTTTGATCAAACATCAGCGGGACGCAAGAGACAACCAATGCCCAGCACCGCCTCGGCGCCGCTCCCGCCCATCCTCTCGGCGCGAAACCTGGTCATGCAGTTTGGGGGCATGCGGGCGGTCAATGGCATGTCGCTTGATCTCCTGCGTGGCGAAATCCTTGGGCTCATCGGCCCGAATGGTGCAGGCAAGACAACCCTCTTCAACATGCTCGCAGGCCAGCTGCGGCCGACATCCGGCCAGATCATGCTGAACGGCAAGGACGTGACGCGAGATCCACCGGAGGCACGCATCGCCAAGGGGATGGGCCGCACCTTCCAGATCCCGAGACCCTTCGCCCAGATGACAGTTCTCGAAAACGTGCTAACAGGCGCTCAGGGGCAGTCGGGCGAAGGCATCCTGGCCAATTTCCTGAATCCGGGCAAAGTCGCGGCGGAAGAGCGGGCAGCTGTTGCGAAGGCGAGCGACATTCTCAATTTCCTCACCCTCTCGCCTCTCGCGCATGAGCCCGCACGCATCCTCTCCGGCGGCCAGCGGAAACTTCTCGAACTCGCCCGCGTGCTGATGGCCGATCCGGAAGTGATCCTGCTCGACGAGCCTGCCGCGGGCGTGAACCCGGCACTCCTCGAATTCATCATCGCCCGCATTATCGACCTCAACCGGCGCGGCACCACCATCCTCCTGATCGAGCACAATATCGAAATGGTGATCCGCCTCTGCGGGCGGATCGCTGTGATGGCGCAGGGCAGCCTGCTCCGTGAGGGTGCTCCGGGCGAGGTGGCGCGCGACCCGGCGGTGATCGAGGCCTATCTCGGGGTGGCGGCATGAGTGCCGGACCCGCCCTTGCCACCAAAGGCCTCGTCGCCGGCTATGAGCCGGATCTGCCCATCGTGCGCGGCATCGACTTCGCCGTGGCATACGGGGAACTGGTGGTGGTGCTGGGGCCCAATGGCGCGGGCAAGTCCACCTTCGTCAAGACGGTTGCGGGGACCGTGCCGGTTTTCGGCGGCACTGTTGCCCTTGGCGGGCGGGACATCACGGCTTTGCCAGTACATGAGAAGATCACGCATGGTCTGGCCTTCGTGCCGCAGACCGAAAATATCTTCGCAACGCTGACCATCGCCGAGAACCTCGACCTTGCGGCCGATATCCTGCCCCGACACCTGCGCCGCGACCGGCTGGGTAAGGTGGAAGCAATGTTCCCCGATCTTGCGCAACGGCCGCAGCTCCGCGCCGGGCAATTATCCGGCGGGCAGCGCCAGATGCTGGCCGTGGCCCGCGCCCTCATCGTGGAGCCGAAGGTGCTGATCCTCGACGAGCCCTCCGCGGGGCTCTCGCCGCGCATCGTCGGAGAGGTCTTCGCCAACCTGCAGGCGATCAACCGCAGCGGCGTCACCATCATCCTCGTGGAGCAGAACGTGAAGGCCGCACTTGCCATCGCGCATCGCGGCGTGGTTCTGGTCGAGGGGCTACTGCGCCATGAAGGTGCAGCCGAAACACTCGCCTCCGATCCGCTGATCGCCGAACTCTATCTTGGCATCCAGCCCGCAAGCGCAGGACAGCCATGATCGCGCAGGCCATCGTCGACGGGCTCATCGCCGGTGCAATGATCGGGCTTGGCGCCATCGGCATCACGCTCACCTATTCGATCCTGCGCTTTGCCAATTTCGCTCACGGCGAGTTCATCAGCTGGGGCGCCTATGCGGCACTCGTCGTCGGTGGCGCACTCGCCACGCGCTTCGCGGAACTCGCGGTGCCCATTGGTCCCTTCTCGTTCGGCTGGTCGCTTCCACTGGGCCTTCTCACGTCCATGGTGCTGACCGGGCTTCTCGCGCTCCTCGTCGATGTGCTGCTGTTCGGCAGGCTGCGCGCCCGGCAAGGCGCCGTCATCATCCTCGTCATGGCGAGCTTCGGCGCGGCGCTGACGCTCAGGAGCCTGCTCGAATTCCTCTTCACCTCGAAGCCTGCCTATTTCACCGCCGCGCTGCAGATCGCCATGAAGATCGGCCCCAGCGTCAGGGCGACGCCGGACCAGATGCTGTCGCTGGGCGTGGCAGCCCTGCTCGTGCTTGCGGTCCACCTTCTCCTCACCCGCACCGCAGTCGGCCGCGCCATGCGCGCGGTGAGCGAGAACC
>JBGSNJ010000347.1:0-1673 GCA_041739715.1 Aestuariivirga sp. | reverse complement strand
CGTTCGGCGCCCGGGGGGTCGCCAACGAAGCCCCACTCGGAGCCGTGCAGATGTCCACTCAGGCCCTTGGCCGAGGCGATGGTGGAAGCAGCCAGTGCGAGGCCCAGAGCAAGGCCCGCCCGGCAGAGAAGGGAAGCGGTCGTCATCATGGTAAGCCGTCCTTGGCGATCATCCTGCCTGCCCGCTACCGGGTTTGACCATCAATGTCAATGAAAGCAGAGGTTTAGGAGCGCGCGCGGATTCAGAGTATGAAGTCGTCGGCGGAGAGCACGTGGGTTCCGGACAGGGCGATCTCCATGTCCGCAGCGAGGCTTCCGCCCTGGTTCACCTGGATGATCGTCTGGCCGTTGCTGACCTGATAGCGAACCTGCCCCGATGCCGTGAATGCGTTGGTGCCAATGAAGTCGAACGCGTTGTCGGCTCCATACGGAATGGCATCGATGGCCGACAGATCGATCAGGTCGTCCTGCGACGGGGCGAAATCGGTGATGACGTCACGGTTGCTGCCAACCACCGACTGATCGATTGCCGTGTAGACGAAGCGGTCCGCGTCGCCGCCGCCCGTCATCGTGTCGCGGCCTTTTCCGCCGGTCAGGGCATCGGAGCCCAGTCCGCCGCTCAAGCGATCATTGCCCTTCTCGCCGCTGAGGGCATTGGCGCCCGCATCCCCCGTCAGCGCATCGTTGTAGGCGCTTCCGGCGATGTTCTCGAAACCCGAAAAGCGATCGCCGAAGGCGTCACCGCCACTGGCTTGACCGCTTGCAAGATTCACGGTCACGGCCGAAGTGGAACCCAGATAACTCAGCGTATCGATTCCGCTGCCGCCGTTCAGCCTGTCGATTGACCGGCCCCCCTCGATCACATCGTCTCCGGCGCCGCCATCGATGGTGTCGCTACCGCCCAGACCCAGGATTGTGTCATTCCGGGACGATCCGGTAAGGGTTTCCGACAGCGAGTTGCCCCGGATCAGGATGCTGTCCAGGGCATCCCAGTCCATGAACTGCCAGCCCGACAGGTTCACCGGTGTACCTGTCCCGTTCACAACAATCGCATTGATTCCTGCGCTGCCATCGATCAGCGCCTGTGGCGATACGCGTGGTGAACCGAGCTGCACACCGGAAAACGTCGCAACGGCCGTGGTTACTGGCCCGTTGGCGAACTCGATGACGTCTGTCTGTAGCAGCGGCAGGCCGGAGAAATCGGTCGTTTTGGACACTGTGAGCTTGGCCATCGGCGCTTTCTCCAACTGGAGCGGAGAGGGACGCAGCATCTCTCCGCCGGTAGCATGAGGCAAGACTTGTGCCGGAGCGGGAGCTGTCGCAGCAGAAGTTAACGGCAAGGGGGTCTGCGCTGCCGAATTCTCGAAGTCCAGCTTACATTGCGTTAACGGCGGGTGATGTAAGCTGTTGCCGGGTCGAGTATAGAGAGGGAGAGCGGAGCCCATGGCCTTCGGCCGCTATCAACCGGCGAACGGAGCGCAGACGGCATCGCGGCCGCGGCTGATCAACGAGTCCGTCGGTGATCAGGAAGATTTTCTCTCCCTCGAAGAGCCCTCGTCCGGCTTTCATCTTGGCGACATGATCTGGATTGTAGCGATCGCGACGGCGACAGCGGCCGTCCTGGCCGCCGCCTACTTTTACATCTGACGCCCGGGCGACGCCGGGTCCCGTCGC
>JBGSNJ010000346.1:0-2236 GCA_041739715.1 Aestuariivirga sp. | reverse complement strand
CGCGCCGGCGATCCGGCCGGCATCGTTGCGGGTGCAGACCGGGTGCGCCAGGTTCTGGGCTGGCAGCCCTGCCATGCCGATCTCGACGAGATCGTGCGCTCTGCCCTCGACTGGGAGCGCAAGCTGGCCGCGCGCAACGCGGCCTGATTGAGGCCGCATTTGGCGGCTGAACTGGTCTGCCGTTAGGCTTGGGCGCAGCCTGCCCGAATCGCAGAGGGACCATGCACAGACGTAGATTTGTCATCGCCTCGATCCTGCTGCCGCTGGCCGGCGGCCCGGCGCTGGCCGATGCCAAGTTCGAGGCCTTCATCCAGACGCTCTGGCCGCTCGCCAAGGCCAATGGCATCTCGCGCCCGCTGTTCGATGCCGCCTTCGAAGGCATCACCGAACCCGATCCCCTGGTCCTTAAGCTCGCCAACAATCAGCCGGAGTTCACCTCCACCACATCGGCCTACCTGGAAAAGGCGGTGACACCCATCCGCATCGAGACCGGGCGCGAGATGAAGGAGGCAAATGCCAAGCTGCTCTCTGCCATCGAGAAGAAATACGGTGTCGACCGCCATATCCTTCTCGGCATCTGGGGCATGGAATCCAATTTTGGCAAGGACAAGGGCTCGATGAAGGTGATGCGCTCGCTCGCCACCCTGATGTATTCCGGCCGCCGCAAGCAGTTTGCCCGCGAACAGTTCGTGGCCGCGCTGAAGATCCTGAAGCGAGGGGTGGTGAAACCTGAGAACTTCACCGGGTCCTGGGCCGCGGCCATGGGCCATACGCAGTTCATTCCGACCTCCTATCTCTCCTATGCCGTCGACTGGACCGGCGACGGCACCAAGGACATCTGGAATTCAAAGGAAGACGCATTGGCCTCGACGGCCAACTACCTGGCCAAGGCGGGCTGGAAGAACGATCGTCCCTGGGGCTGGGAAGTGGAGCTGCCGAATAACTTCAACAAGGCGCTGATCGGCCGCAAGCACTGGAAGACCGTCGCCGAATGGGAGAAGCTCGGCATCAGGCGCGCCGATGGCAAGGATTTCGGATCGAAGTCTGCCGATGCCTTCGTGATGGTGCCGCAGGGCGTCGACGGGCCGCGCTTTCTCGTGACGCGGAACTTCCTCGCCATCATGGACTACAACATCTCGCACTCCTACGCCCTGGCGGTCGGTCATCTGGCCGATCGCATCCGCGGCCAGGGCGCCTTCGTGGGCGCCTGGCCCGATGTCGATTTCGACCTGTCCTTCGAACAGCGCGTGGAATTGCAGAAGCGTCTCAATGCGTTGGGCTACAACACCGGCGGCGACGATGGCCGCTTCGGTGCCCGGACCTATGAGGCGATCATTGCCTTCCAGGAGAGCGCGGGGCTGCCCCTCGATGGCCGCCCGTCGCTCAAGCTGCTTGAACGCGTGCGCAAGGCGGGATGAGCATCATGTTGCGACGCATCGGCCTCCTGATCGTCCTGCTCTGCGGTGGTGCTGTCGCGGCCCTGGCACAGACGGCCGAGACCCCGGTGATGGGATCGACCGGGACGGCCGCTGCAACGGAAGAAAAGCAGCTGACGCAGATCCTTGTCATCGGTGACGCCCTGGCTGGCGGGTTGGGGGCCGGGCTTTCGCGCATGGCCGATACCGAAACCTACGTCGTCACCAATCGCTTCAACGAGGAATCCGGCCTGGCGCGGCCGGAAGTCTATGACTGGGCCGATCGGCTTCCCAAGATTCTCGAAAGCAACAGCTTCGATGTCATCGTCGTGATGCTGGGCACCAATGACCGCCAGCAGATCCGCGACGGCAATCTGCGCTACGCCTTCGGTTCCCCGGAATGGACCCAGGCCTATGAGGCTCAGCTCGACCGCCTGCTGAACGAACTGGCCGCATCGGGCGCGAGCATCTACTGGATCGGGCTGCCGCCCATGGGCGACCCCGAATATGACGAGGCCATGACCGCGATCAGTGCCCTGCAGAAGGCGCGGGCCGAAGCCAAGGACGTCCGTTTCATCGACATGCGTCCGTTCTTCCTGTCCGAGGATGGCCGCTACACCGACATGGGCAAGGACGATAACGGCGCGATGGTGAAACTGCGCGGGCGCGACGGCGTCAGCTTCTTCAAGACGGGCAACAACCGCATGGGCGGCATCGTGCTGGATGCCATCGCGAAGGCGGAACCTGCTGCGCTGCCGGAGGAAGACACCTCCGCCGGGATTGCCGCCGATGCGGCAATCGTGCGTGCGCCCCTGCCGCAG
>JBGSNJ010000176.1:0-5878 GCA_041739715.1 Aestuariivirga sp. | reverse complement strand
CGAAGCGCGCGAGCGTCTCGGACATGCGGCGGCCATAGAGCAAGGTTTGCGGCTGGCCGTCCGGCGCGAGATGGGGATCGGCGGCATTCGCCGAGTCGATGGCGGCCAGGACGCGGGCAAGCCGGTCAGCCATCGCGGTAGGGTGCGAGCCAGCCAAGACCTTCGGCGGTGGTCTTCACCGGGCGGTACTCGGCGCCGATCCAGCCGGTGTAGCCAAGACTGTCGATGAGATCGAAGAGGAAGGGATAGTTGATCTCGCCGCGGTCAGGCTCGGTGCGATTGGGATTGCCCGCGATCTGGAAATGCGCGATGCGCGGGAAGAGCCACTCGATGGTCTTGGCCAGTTCGCCTTCCATGCGCTGCATGTGATAGATGTCGTACTGGAGCTTGAGATTGTCCGAGCCCACCCGGTCGAAGATCGCGATGGCCTGGGCCGAGGTGTTGAGGAAGAAACCCGGCATGTCGTGAGAGTTGATGGGCTCGGCGATGAGAAGGATGCCGGCCTTCTTCAGTTCGTCTGCGGCGAAGTGCAGGTTTGCGACGAAGGTCTCCTCCGCAGCCTCGCGCGACACGCCTTTCGGCAGCAGGCCAGCGAGGCAGTTCACCTGCCTGTTGCCCAGCACCTTCGCATAGCGGATCGTGGTCGCCACGCCGTCCTGGAACTCGCCCACGCGGTCCGGATGGCAGCCGATGCCGCGCTCGCCCGCAGCCCAGTTGCCGGCGGGCATGTTGAAGAGGACCTGGGTCAGGCCATTGCGCCGCAGCAGGTCCGCGATCTGTTCCGGCGAATAGTCATAAGGACCGACATACTCGACGCCCTTGAAGCCGCCCTTCGCTGCCGCCGCGAAGCGGTCAAGAAAGGGCACCTCGTTGAACAGCATGCTGAGATTGGCGGCGAAGCGCGGCATGATCAGCGCCCGCCCGCACGCGGCGCGAAGTCCGCGCCATTGATGGTGGCCGGACGGCCCGCGAGATGAAGCGCGCTCACGCGCTCCGGCGTTTCGGCGATCACCTTGCCCCGGCGCACCACCGCGAGACGGTTGGCCTTGAGGCGGATGGCATCGATGGGATCCTTCGCCTGCAGCACCACGAAGTCGGCGTTGCAGCCCCTCTCCAGGCCGTAGTCCTGCAAATGCATGGCCTTGGCGGGATTGACCGTCACCGCATCGAAGGCCCAGCGCATGGCCTCGCGGCTGGTCATGGGCGCGGCATGGATGCCCATGTAGGCGGCCTCGAGCATGTCGCCCTGCCCCAGCGGATACCAGGGATCCATCACGCAGTCGTGGCCGAAGGAGACGTTGATGCCGGCGGCACGGAGTTCCGGCACGCGCGTCATGCCGCGGCGCTTCGGATAGGTGTCATGGCGGCCCTGCAGGGTGATGTTGATCAGCGGATTGGGCGTGGCATGGAGCTCCGCCTCCGCCATCAGCGGGATCAGCTTCGAGACATAGTAGTTGTCCATGGAATGCATGGAGGTGAGATGCGATCCCACCACGCGGCCCTGCAGTCCGAGGCGCTGCGTCTCGGAGGCGAGCTGCTCGACATGGCGCGACAGCGGATCATCCGTCTCGTCGCAGTGGATGTCGACCAGAAGCCCACGGTTAGCGGCGATCTCGCAGAGTTCCTTCAGGCTGGCTGCGCCATCGGCCATGGTGCGCTCGAAATGCGGGATTCCGCCCACCACGTCGACGCCCATGTCGAGCGCGCGGATGAGATTCCGCCTTGCATGCGGATCGCGGTAGAACCCGTCCTGCGGGAAGGCCACGAGCTGCAGATCGATGTAGGGCGCGATCTTCCTGCGCACCTCCAGCAAGGCCTCGACGCAGAGCAGACGGTCGTCGCAGACATCGACATGGGTACGGATGGCCAGCAGGCCCTGCGTAACGGCAAGGTCGCAGTAGCGCAGCGCGCGCTCGACAACCGCTTCATGAGTCAGGATCGGCTTGAGTTCGCCCCACAGCGAGATGCCCTCAAGCAGCGTGCCCGACATGTTGAGCCGCGGAAGGCCAAGCGACAGCGTGGCATCCATGTGAAAGTGGGAGTCGATGAAGGGCGGCGAGACGAGATAGCCCTTCGCATCGACGGTCGCGCGCGCCGCGTCGTCGATCTTCGGCTTCACCTCGACGATGCACCCGTCCTTGCAGGCGATGTCCTGCCCGCTCCTGCCGTCGGGAAGCGTGGCGTTGCGCAGCAGCAGATCGAGCATGACTGTCCCCGACGTCAGCGGGTGGGAATGGGCTTCTCGCCGCGGTAGTCGTAGAAGCCGCGGTTGGTCTTGCGGCCGAGCCAGCCGGCCTCCACATACTTCACCAGCAGCGGGCATGGCCGGTACTTCGAGTCTGCAAGCCCTTCATAGAGAACCTGCATGACGGAGAGGCATGTATCGAGACCGATGAAGTCGGCCAGTTCCAGCGGCCCCATCGGATGGCGGGCGCCAAGCTTCATGGCCGTGTCGATCGCCTCGACGCCGCCCACGCCCTCGTAGAGCGTGTAGATGGCCTCGTTGATCATGGGCAGCAGAATGCGGTTGACGATGAAGGCCGGGAAATCCTCGGCCACCGCCACGGTCTTGTTGAGGGATACGGCAAAGGCCTTGGCGGTGCTGAAGGTGCTCTCGTCGGTCGCGATGCCGCGGATGAGTTCCACCAGTTCCATGACCGGGACCGGATTCATGAAATGGATACCCATGAACTTCTCGGGCCGGTCCGTCGCCGCCGCAAGGCGCGTGATCGAGATCGATGACGTATTGGTGCCCACCAGGCAGTCCGCCTTCAGATGCGGGCAGAGCGACTGGTAGATCTTGCGCTTGATCGCCTCGTCCTCGACAGCGCTCTCGATCACCAGGTCATAGTCGCCGAAACCGTCGTAGTTCACCACCGGGGAGATGCGCGACAGCGTGGCATCACGGTCGGCCTCGCTGATCTTTCCGGATTTCGCACGGCGGGCGAGATTGCCATTGATCGTGGCAAGGCCCGCTTCGATGCGGTCCTTGCTGACGTCATTGAGGCCTACGTCATATCCAGCCTGGGCGCAGACCTGGGCAATGCCGTTGCCCATTTGACCGGCGCCAATCACGCCGACTTTCCTGATCTTCATGGTAATCGAGTGTCCGAGTTAAAGACGGCGAAGCCTATAACGGGCATTCAGCCGGAGCAAGTGCATTTCGCATGTGCAGCAATGACTTTGCGCATGCCCGGGGGCAGGCAACGGCATGCTTCAGATGGGGATCAGGGCCCAGTAGTCGAGCTCGAGAATGACGCGGGGCGGCTCGGGCGATGCCGCGGCCGTGGGGTACGCCGCGCAAGGAAGATCCCGGGTGGCCCGGGTCATGATGCGGAGCGCTCCGACATCGCCGCGGCCCGGCAAGCCTGCCTTGTCCAGGATTTCGGACCATGCATAGACCGTGCCACCGGCAAAGAGCGGGGCCACATGCCGGCCGCCATTGATGGCCGCAATGTGAAAGGCATTCGCCAGGCCGTTGAAGGAGAGCGCCCGGGCCAGCGAAATCACATGCCCGCCATAGATCAACCGGCGCCCGAAGCGGCCCTGCGACTCCGAGAACTGATTGAAATGCACCTTCGCGGTGTTCTGGTAGAGCCGGGTTGCCAGCTGATGCTCGGCCTCCTCGACCGTCATGCCATCGACGTGGTCGATCTTCTCTCCGACCGCATAGTCGGCGAAGCGGTGCGGCGATCCCGAGAGGTCGAAGTCCCAGGACTTGCCGGTGAGCGGCGGACAGGCCTGACCCAGATGCTCCACGGCTACGGAATCTGGCAGGTCGGGAACATGCGCAGCGGGTACGGGCGCCGCTTCGTCGCGCTTGCGGACCATGACCCAGCGCACATAGGTCAGCACCTCTTCGCCACGCTGGTTGCGGCCCGTCGAGCGCACATAGACGGTGCCCGTCTTTCCGTTGGAGTTTTCCTTGAGGCCGATGACCTCGGATACTGTCGAGAGCGTGTCGCCGGGGTAGGCCGCGCGCAGGAAGCGGCAATCAGCATAGCCGAGATTGGCCACGGCATTGAGCGAGATATCGGGAACGGTCTTGCCGAAGACAATATGAAACAGCAGCAGGTCATCGACCGGGGCCATGGGATAGCCGACCATGCGGGCGAAGGCATCGGAAGACTGCACCACGAAGCGCGATCCGTACAGCGCCGTATAGAGCGACTGATCGCCCACCGTGATGGTGCGTGGCGTGGCATGGCGGATGACCTGTCCGAGGCGGAAGTCCTCGAAGAAGTTACCCGGATTGGTCTTGCTCATTGACCGGTGGCCTCGGCGATCGCCGCAACGCGCTCGGCCATGGCGAGATGCAAGCGCTCCACCATCTTGCCGTCGATGGTGATGACGCCCTTCGACGCGTTCTCCGGCTGCTGGAACGCCGCGATGATGCGGCGTGACCAGGCGATCTCCTCCGCTGCCGGCGAGAAGAGTTCGTTGCACACGGCGATCTGACCGGGATGGATGAGCGTCTTGCCATCCATGCCCAGCGTGCGCCCCTGTTCACATTCGGCGCGGAAGCCCGCCTCGTCGCGAAAGTCGTTGTAGACGCCGTCGATGACATCCAGCCCATAGGTCCGCGCCGCGAGCAGCGTCATCGACAGCCACGGCAGGATGGCGAAGCGGCCGCCGGTGGCCAGCGCGCGGGATTCCTTCAGGAGATCGTTGGTGCCAAGAACCAGGCACGAAAGCCGCGCGACCTGATGCACGGAGGCGATCTCGCGCACGTTGAAGATCGCCATGGGGGTTTCCATCATCGCCCACATGCGGGTGCGCTCAGCCCCGCCCAGCGCCATGTGGATGCGCGACACGTTCACGATGTCGCCAGGCCGCGCCACCTTCGGAACAAGCACCGCATCGGCCTCGGCCTCGGCGGCCATGCGCAGGTCGTCCACGCCCCAGGGCGTATCCAGCCCATTGATGCGGATCACCAGTTCCCGATGGCCATAGCCGCCCTGCTTCACCGCCTCGGACACGCGGCTGCGGGCTTCGGACTTTGCGTCGGGCGCCACCGAATCCTCCAGATCGAGGATCAGGGCGTCGGCATCGAGTGTCCTGGCCTTCTCCAGCGCGCGGGCATTCGCGCCCGGCATGTAAAGGACGCTGCGTCGGGGTCGGATCGTCATTCGGGTTTCCTTCGTTCTCGCCCGAGGCTAGCTTGTGCGCTGCAGCAAGGGAAGCCCACTTTTGGATAAGTGCTTGTGGCAACACAAGGGTTTGGGGCAGATTGGGAAATCATGAAGCAGTTTGACGTGGTCATCGTGGGCGGCGGGATCGTGGGTAGCGCCACGGCCTACTACCTGAAGAAGAATGGATTTCCGGGTGGCGTTGCCATCATCGAAAAGGACTCGACCTACAAGCATGCCTGTACGGCGCTGTCGGCCGGTGGCATCCGCCAGCAGTTCTCGACCCCGGAGAACATTGCGCTGTCGACCTTCGGGCTGAACGTCGTTCGCAAGCTGAAGGAGGAGTTCGGTGCGGATGCAGATGTCAACTTCAGGGAACAGGGCTACCTGATCCTGGCCTCGGGCGAAGGCCTGGCGATCCTCGAGGAGAACCACGCCGTCCAGATCGCCAACGGCGCGAAGAACCAGCTGCTGCGCAGCGACGCCCTGGCCCGGCGATTCCCCTACATGGCGACAGAGGATCTCGCTGCAGGCTGCTTCGGCTATGAAGGCGAAGGCTGGGTTGACCCTTATTCCTTCATGACGGTGTTCCGGAAAGCGGCCATGGCGCGCGGCGTGGACGTGATTTCCGGAGAGGTCACCGGCATCAGCGTGGCGGGCGGGCGCGTCGCTTCAGTCACGCTCGGCAGTGGCGAAACCATTGGCTGCGGCAGGCTGGTCAATGCCGGCGGCGCTGGCGCAGGCCGGCT
>JBGSNJ010000260.1:0-1785 GCA_041739715.1 Aestuariivirga sp. | reverse complement strand
AAGGAAATCGAGATGGCCGAGGTGGAGATGCCCGGCCTCATGGCGACCCGGGCCGAATACAAGGCGCTGCAGCCGCTCCGCGGCGCCCGCATCTCGGGCTCGCTGCACATGACCATCCAGACCGCCGTGCTGATCGAGACGCTGGTGGCGCTGGGCGCCGAGGTGCGCTGGGCCTCGTGCAACATCTATTCCACCCAGGACCATGCCGCCGCGGCGATCGCCGCCGCCGGCATCCCGGTCTTCGCCTTCAAGGGCGAGACGCTGAAGGAATACTGGGATTTCACCGCGCGCATCTTCGACTGGCCGGACGGCCAGCCCTCCAACATGATCCTCGACGACGGCGGCGACGCCACGCTCTATATCCTGCTCGGCGCCAAGGCCGAGGAGGACCCCTCGCTCATCGCGCACCCCAAGTCGGAGGAGGAGGAATGCCTCTTCGCCGCCATCAAGAAGCGCATCAAGGAGCAGCCGGGCTGGTTCGACAAGGTCAGGGCCGCGATCAAGGGCGTCTCGGAAGAGACCACCACCGGCGTGCACCGCCTCTATGAGCTGCAGAAGAAGGGCGAGCTGCCCTTCCCGGCGATCAACGTCAACGACAGCGTCACCAAGTCCAAGTTCGACAACAAGTACGGCTGCCGCGAGTCGCTGGTGGATGCCATCCGCCGCGGGACCGATGTGATGATGGCCGGCAAGGTGGCCGTGGTCTGCGGCTATGGCGACGTGGGCAAGGGCTCGGCCGCCTCGCTCAAGGGCTCGGGCGCCCGCGTCATCGTGACGGAAGTGGACCCCATCTGCGCGCTGCAGGCGGCGATGGACGGATTCGCGGTGCAGACCATCGAGGACGTGGTGTCGACGGCCGACATCTTCGTCACCGCCACCGGCAACAAGGACGTCATCACCGTCGATCACATGAAGCAGATGAAGGACATGGCCATCGTCTGCAACATCGGCCACTTCGACAACGAGATCCAGGTGGCGGAGCTGCGCAATTTCAAGACCACCAACGTGAAGCCGCAGGTCGACATGGTGCACATGCCCTCGGGCGCGCGCGTCATCCTGCTGTCGCAGGGCCGCCTGGTGAACCTCGGCAATGCGACGGGCCATCCGAGCTTCGTCATGTCGGCCTCCTTCACCAACCAGACGCTGGCCCAGATCGAGCTTTTCACCTCGGCCGGCACGGGCAAGTACGGGAACGAGGTCTATGTGCTGCCCAAGCACCTGGACGAGAAGGTGGCCCGCCTGCACCTGGCCAAGCTGGGCGTGAAGCTCACCACGCTGCGCGACGACCAGGCTGCCTATATCGGTGTGACGCCCCAGGGCCCGTTCAAGCCGGACTACTACCGTTACTAGGGGCCAAGAAGGATTCCGGCGCGACTCGTCTTTAGCTATACCTTTCCGGGGGCAGGAGGCGGCCTGATTCGGCCGCCAGTCTGGGACTTTGGCCGGAGACGGAATGGGCGCCGGAATCATTGACGCGATCACGGAGGACCCGCTCATCACGGGTGCGGTCCTGGCGGTGCTGACGGTGATCGTCTGGTCGCTCTTCGTCATCCGCCGCATGGCGCGCGACGACATGTCGGCCAGGCACCGCATCGCCGAACTCGAAACCAAGCTCAACGAGGCGGAGGCCGCCATTGCGGCCGAGGCCCATGTGCTCATCGTCTGGCGCGGCCGCGACAGCGCGCCCGAACGCGTCAGCGGCTCCATGCATGGGGCCGCCGAAGTTCCCCAGACCTCCGAGGCGCTGCTCGATTTCGCTGCCTGGCTCGACCGCGATTCGGGACC
>JBGSNJ010000218.1:0-2437 GCA_041739715.1 Aestuariivirga sp. | reverse complement strand
TCCTTCGACGACTTCATGGCCGCGTATCTGGGGCTGCTCGACGCGCACTTCACGCGCGCGGCCGACCGCGTGCGGCTGCGCGGTATCAGGGGCTGGATCGCCTTCGCCATATGCCTGATCCCGATCATCATCGGCTTCATCGTGCCCGCGCTGACCCTGGTGAATTTCGCCCTCCACCACCTGGATCAGGCGGTGTCGTCATCCTTCTTCAAGGCCGCCTCGCACTCCCTGGTGCTTGCCACCACCGCCGCGGCGATTGCCGTCTGCCTGGGCCTGATCCTCGGCTACTCGAACCGGATGGCGCCCGGCGGGCTGACGCGCAAGGTGATCCGCCTGGCCAGCATGGGCTATGCAATCCCCGGCACGGTGCTTGGCATCGGCGTGCTCATCCCGCTTGCCGCCTTCGACAACGCCATCGACACCTTGATGCGCGATCGGTTCGGCATCTCGACCGGACTCCTTCTGTCGGGCTCGATCGCCGCGATCACCTTCGCCTATGTGGCGCGCTTCCTCGCGGTGTCATTCGGCGCCGTCGAGAGCGGACTGGAAAAGGTCACGCCCAACCTCACGGCTGCGGCGCGAACGCTGGGGCGCGGGCCGATCGCCACCTTCTTCGAAATCCACCTGCCGCTGCTGCGTCCGGCGCTGGTCACGGCCGCATTACTTGTCTTCGTCGACTGCATGAAGGAATTGCCGGCCACACTGATCCTGCGCCCCTTCGACTTCGAGACCCTGGCCACGACGGTCTTCATGCTGGCCTCGCTCGATCAGCTCGAGGAGAGCGCCCTGCCGGCCCTCACCATCGTGGCGGTCGGATTCATTCCGGTCATCATGCTGTCGCGCACCCTGCGCGACCCGCGGATCATGACCGCAATGCGGGCAAGTCCCTGAACAGGTCAAGCGCCTCGGGATTGGCGAGCGCTTCCTTGTTCTTGACCTCGCGGCCATGCACCACGTCGCGGACCGCCAGTTCGGTGATCTTGCCCGACTTGGTGCGTGGGATGTCGGCGACCGCGAGGATCTTGGCCGGCACATGGCGCGGGGAGGCGCCATCGCGGATCTTCTTTCGGATCGCGGCAACCAGCGTGTCATCCAGCACAGCGCCTTGCCTCAACCGCACAAACAGAATCACGCGAACGTCGTTGTCGAAGTCCTGGCCCACGGCAATGGCCTCGACGACGTCCGGAATCTGTTCGACCTGGGCATAGATCTCCGCCGTGCCGATCCGCACGCCGCCCGGATTGAGGGTCGCATCGGACCGGCCGTGAATGATCAAGCCGTCATGACCGGTGATCTCGGCGAAGTCGCCGTGGCACCAGATGTTGTCGAAGCGGGCAAAATAGGCGTTGTGATACTTGGACCCGTCCGGATCGTTCCAGAACATCACCGGCATCGACGGGAAGGGCTTCACGCAGACCAGCTCGCCCTTCACATTGCGCAGCGGGCGGCCTGTCTCGTCATAGACATCGACGGCCATGCCCAGCATGGGCCCCTGGATCTCGCCGCGCCAGACCGGCTCGAAGGGATTGCCGCCGACGAAGCAGCCGCAGATGTCGGTGCCGCCCGAGATCGAGCCCAGATGGAGATCGGCCTTGATGCCGGAATAGACGAAGTCGAAGCTTTCGGCCGAAAGCGGCGAGCCGGTGGACAGCATGCTGCGCAGCGCCGGCAGGCTGTGCGTGAGCTTCGGCTGCCAGCCGGTCTTCTTGACCGCGTCGATGTACTTGGCCGACGTACCGAAGATGGTCATGCCCTCGGCATCGGCGAAGTCGAAGAGCACACGTTCCGAGGGGTGGAATGGCGAACCGTCGTAGAGCAGCAGCGTGGCACCCGTGGCGAGGCCGGTGACCAGCCAGTTCCACATCATCCAGCCGCATGTGGAAAAATAGAAGAGCCGGTCGGAGGCCTTTGTGTCCGTATTCAGCACATGCTCGCACAGATGCTTGAGCAGGATGCCCCCGGCGCGATGAACGATGCATTTGGGAATGCCCGTCGTGCCGGACGAGTAGAGGATGTAGAGCGGGTGATCGAAGGGCATCTGCGCGAAGGCGATGGGCCCTTCGTCATGACCGGCGAGGAATGCCTGGAAGCTGACCGCACCGGGCAGCGCCGCGGCGACGGACTCGGCCTCTCCCGTATAGTCGATCACCACAGCCTGTGTGACCGACTTCAGTTCCTTCAGCACATTGCCGATCTTGTCCGCCATGCGGATGGTCTTGCCGGCATAGTAATAGGCATCGCAGGTGATCAGCAGCCGGGGCTCGATCTGGCCGAAGCGGTCGAGGATGCCGCGCTCTCCGAAGTCGGGCGAACAGGAGGACCAGATGGCGCCAAGCGACGCGACCGCCAGAAAGCTCACGATGGATTCCGGCATGTTGGGAACCACCGCGCAGACGCGGTCGCCGGGGCCGATTCCGGCGGCGGCCAGCGCCCGGTG
>JBGSNJ010000200.1:0-3739 GCA_041739715.1 Aestuariivirga sp. | reverse complement strand
GTCTCGACGGCGTCGCAGGGACGCCAGAGAGCGAGGCCGGGCATCAGACGCAAGGATGCGAGATGCTCTGCGGGTTGATGGGTCGGACCGTCCGGGCCGACCGAAATCGAATCATGGGTCAGGACATGGATGGCCCCAAGCCCCATCAGCGCAGCCATGCGCAGGGCGTTGCGCGCGTAGTCCGAGAAGACAAGATAGGTCCCGGCGAATGGCCTGAGGCCGCCGTGGCACAACATGCCGTTCATCATGGCGGCCATGGCGAACTCGCGCACGCCGTAGGACACATAGTCTCCGCCGCTTTCCCGCGTGACGGTGGCGGCACCCTTCCAGATGGTCTGGTTGGAAGCCGAGAGATCGGCGGAACCGCCGATCAGTTCCGGCACGCGGCCAGCGAGGAAGGTGATGGCATCCTGGCTCGCCTTGCGGGCGGCCACCGGTTCCGTCTTGCACCGGGACTGCTCGACAAGACGCCGTGCCGTTTCCGCAAAGTCATCCGGCAGCCGGCCCACCATCCGGCGCTCGAACTCGGCCGCTTCCCTTGGATAGTGGGCCCGATAGGCCTCGAAACGGGCCTGCCAGTCCTGCTGACGCTTCCTGCCCGCTTCGGTCGCATCCCAGGCCGAGCGAATGGCGTCCGGAATCTCGAAGGGCGGATAGGGCCAGTCCAGCGACAGGCGGGTTCTGGCAACTTCCTCCGCACCGAGCGGCGCGCCGTGGCAATCCTTGTGGCCCGCCATTGTGGCCGCACCCTTGCCGATGACGGTCTTGCAGCAGATGAGGCTGGGGCGCAGGGATTGGGCCTTCGATTCCGCAATGGCCCGATCGACCGCCGCGATGTCATGACCATCCACATTGGCAACCACGTGCCAGCCATAGGATTCGAAACGCCGGGGCGTGTCGTCAGCAAACCAGCCCCTGACATCACCGTCGATGGAGACGCCATTGTCATCATAGAGGACGATCAGCTTGCCGAGTCCGAGCGTTCCGGCCAGCGAGCAGGCTTCGTGGGAGATCCCCTCCATCAGGCAGCCATCGCCGGCGAACACATAGGTATGGTGATCGACGATGGCATGGCCTGGCCGGTTGAACTGCACAGCCATCAGACGCTCTGCGAGTGCCATGCCGACGCCATTGGCCAGCCCCTGTCCCAGCGGTCCGGTTGTCACCTCGACGCCGGGTGTGACGCCGCGTTCCGGATGGCCGGGTGTGCGGCTCCCGAACTGCCGCGCGCCTTTCAGGTCTTCGACGCCGAGATCGTAGCCGGTGAGATGGAGGAGATTGTAGAGCAGCGTCGAGCCATGGCCATTGCTCAGGACAAACCTGTCCCGATCAAACCAGCCCGGATCCGCCGGATTGTGGCGCAGATGGCGATGCCAGAGGGCGACAGCGATATCCGCCATGCCCATCGGCATGCCGGGGTGGCCCGACTTTGCGTGCTGCACCGAATCCATGGCCAGCACGCGAATGGCCGTGGCAAGCTGAGTGGAGTCAAACTCTCGAGGGTGAGCCGATGTCATAACAGACGACCCGGTTTGATTGGCCGCACTCGGCAATTCTCGTCAAGAGCGTTCGCGGGCGCTGTCGCAATCATCGGCGCAGGTTGTAGTTGGCCCCTCTTCCAGACGTCAACGTTCCATCCTGCAATGCTGCCGTGCATTGGCCGCCGCCTGCCCCGCTCAACCCGCAGCCGCAATGGCCGCAGGCAGTTCCTTTGCCAGGATGGCGAGATCCGCATCCGTCCCGGCCGTTACCCGAATGCAGCGATCGAGAGGCGCCACACCCGGCTTGCGCACGAAGATGCCGCGCGACAGCAGCGTCTCAAGCAGGCGCCGCGCATGCTCACCATCCTTCCCGCAGTCGATCGCAACGAAATTGCCAGCGGACGCCAGAGGGTGGAGTCCGTTGTCCTGCGCGATCGCGGCAATGGCCGAGCGTGCAGCCGCAACCTGCGAGACGACCTTTGCAAGGTGTTCCCGATCCCTGAGCGCCGCGAGACCAGCCACCTGGCCCAGGCGCGTGACGCCGAAGTGATTGCGAATCCTGTCGAAGGCCTTGATCACATCGACATGGCCAATCGCATAGCCCAGGCGCAGACCAGCCAATCCGTAGGCTTTCGAGAAGGTGCGGAAGCGCAGGACGCGCGGATTTTCGACATCGAGAGACGGAAGCGTGCCCGCCGGCGCGAATTCGCCATAGGCCTCGTCCAGCATCAGCAAGGCGCCCGGCGGAAGTTTGGCGATCATGTCGGCAATGACTTCCGCGCCCCACCGGCTTCCCATCGGATTGTCCGGATTGGCGAGATAGATCAGCCGTGCCTTCTCGCGGCGCGCGAGGTCGAGCAGGCTTTGCGGATCCTCGAGATCGTTGACGTAGGGTGCCGTCACCAGCCGTCCGCCATGGCCATGGACATGGAAGTTGAAGGTCGGGTAGGCGCCTAGCGATGTTGCCACGGCAACACCCGGTTCGACGAAGAGCCGAACGGCATAGCCGAAGAGCCCGTCGATGCCCTCGCCAACCGCGATGTTCTCGGGCGCGACGCCCAGATGCCCGGCCAGCGCGGCCTTCAGATCGTGGTTCTCGGGATCGCAGTACTTCCAGACCTCCGCAGCCGCCTCCTGAATGGCCGAAATGACCTTCGGGGACGGCCCGAACACGCTCTCATTGGCGCCGATGCGGGCCCTGAAGGCCACTCCCCTGCGCCGCTCCATTGCTTCCGGTCCCACAAAGGGCACCGTATCTGGAAGAGAAGCAACAACCGGAGTAAGTGGAAGTTTCATGGATTCCGAATGGACTACGGCTTCAGCAAGGTCAGGCCTTCGCTCTGCCCCATATTCATGCCGCTTGCAATTGCCCCCGGACAGGACCTGCCAATGCGCTCGTCATCCTGCTTGCGACCTTCGGATGCGTCGAAACGCCCATGACACGACAACTGGATTACGGCTAGTAGATGAGAAAGACCTAATATAAGTGTCTGAAACGAGGAGTATGACGGTTGCGCCGGAGAAATCTCTTTACAGCCCTGTTGTCACTTGCACTCCTTCCTGGCGATGCCTTGGCCTATGGCTTGATCGGTTCATCCGAAACCCAGATGGCGATCTCGGCCATCCAGAATGCCGGGCGACGCGCCAGGGATGTGAAGGCCATCAAGACCGTTCCATCGGTCGGCGTCGTCTCCCTCAACGTTCCGCACTCCAACAATTGTACGGATTTTTCGCAGTATCAGGTCTTCGTCCAGCGGAATGCGGCAGGCGTTTCAGCGCTCCGCAATGCCCTGTCGGCCAATCCGGCAACGCGGCAAGCCCTTGAACGTCACGGCATTCCGCTTGGAATGATCGTGGGTGCGCGCATCTCTTCGAAGGGATCACTGCGCCTCTACGTTCTCAATCCGCCTGCCGCCAACTGATTCATCTGCGAACGAAGGAGCTTGGTGGGCCCGCCAGTAGTGGCGATTGACTTAAAAGTCAACGGCTTGGCAGCAGGTGCGGAAGAAAACACCCCATTGCAGCGCAAAGGGAAATCCGCACGACTTACTTACGGCTTCGGTCGGTTCCGCTTTGTGGCGGCGGGCTGCTTGACGACCTTGCCCGTCGTCACGCCGGTGCCGGGGTGCGCCTGCCCCCCGGCGTGCTTCGCCGCTTCCTTGTTCTGCCGATCGACTTCCGGGTCGATCATATCCTTGGCGACCTGGCCACCGATGCTGCCGGCCAGGGCCTTGCCGAGGGCGCCGGCCGCCGCCAGC